>VBBT01000070.1 GCA_005881695.1 Candidatus Bathyarchaeota archaeon
CGCTCCGCTGGAAACGAAGTAGCGTTTCACTTCTACCCGGGAACTAAACACTGGTTCGTTGAAGAAAATCGGCCCGTTGAGTACAATCGCGACGCGGCAGATCTTGCTTGGAAGAGGACTTTAGAGTTCCTCGGCAGCAAACTACGATAACCTGCCCGGTGCGAGGCTAGGCGGATTATCGAGTTCTGGCGATTATCGTCTCGTCTTGGGTGTGAATGCCATTATTGGGATGGTCCTCTTGGTCTTTTGCTGGTACTGGGCGAATTGTGGGTAGAGTGAGGCTTGTTTCTTATACAGTCGGTCGCGTTCGGCCCCGATTATCTCCTCTGCGTGTACGTCGATCGTCTCATTTCCAACTTCGATTTTCACGTCGGGATGGGCCTTGAGGTTGTGATACCAGTCGGGGTTGGTATCGGCTCCTCCCTTCGAAGCGAAGACCAGGTACCGCTGGCCGTCCTTGAGATACATCACCGGGTTCGTCCTCGGTTTTCCGGTCCGGGCTCCCTTGTGATTGATAAGTAAAAGGGGCGCGCCCTCGAAATTACCGCCTACCTTTCCATGGTTCTTGCGGAACTCAACAATAACTCCCACGTTCCAATCGCTCATCGTGATCAGCGGCCGGTGACTCGCTACAGGGGGATTTATTGACTAGCATTGAGAAACTAGTCACATTGTTCTGCGGAAAACCATGCCCTGAATGCACTAATGTGGCCCTCGTCACGTGCTCCGACTGTCTAGACTCCTCATATCTTTGTCTCCGACCAACGCGAATTACTCACTCGGTATCGGCCCCAGATACTACCCGTCTCAAGACGTACTGTTCGGTTCAATTGTAAGTTCAACTGTCCTTAACTCGTCGATGCCGATTGGGGCTAAAACTTGGACCCTTTCGCCGAGTTGAACTGAGCCCGGCTGTGGTGATTACTCTCAATTTGAGCAAAGATTACAGTGCCGGGGTGCCGGCGGGCTTGGATGATCCCCAGAACGCCGCGAGGCCAAGTCTGGCGATCGGCAAGGTTCGATGGTACGCAATTGTTTTTCTTATCATAATCGCCGCTTGCCTCGCAGAGTTCCTGACGGGTTCCACTCCGATCCTGGCGGTCATCCTCAGCCCGCTAGGCTTTGCGGCCAACCTGGGACTTTATGGAGGCGGTGCTCTCTTGATTAGGGAGGCAACCCTCAGGTGGAGGAAGCGGTGGGGGGCGGTCCTTCTCTTGGGAGGGGCCTATGCCGTGGGAGAGGAGGGCTTTGCCGCTAAGACCATGATCGACCCGGTATCGCCGATCATCGGGAATCAGCTCTACAATAACTGGGCGGGGGTCAACTGGATCCCATTGACTAATCTCACCGTGTTCCACTCGGCGTTCAGTATCGCGGTCCCACTCATCCTCGTAGAGTTATTCTTCCCGGAGACTAAGGGCCGCCGGCTGTTGGGCAACAGAGGGATGGCCGTGACGGGGGGGTTGTATGGGCTGACTGTGTTCCTGTTGACGTTTTTCCTCGGTGACCCCTACGTCCCGTCTCTCGGAGTCGACATCTTTCTTGTGGCTTATGCATCTGCGTTCATAATTGCCGCGTATCTCGTTCCCAGATCGTTCCTCCAGGCGAAAAGAGAGAGACCCGACCGTCGCGAGCGCAACTTCATTCTCTTGGGATTTGGTTTCATGGGCGGGTTCTTCCTGATTTCTGGAAACCTCGCCCCGGGAGGCGGCTTCGTGGCGCACCTTCTCTCGTGGCCGGTTACGGCCGTAATGATCCTCCCCTTAGCAGGCCTCACCGTCTGGTACTTGGTTAGGCACGCGGGTCAGTCTGAGAACGGCCTTGTGAAGATCGACTTTGTGCTGGGGATGACCTTGATCTTTGTTCCGATTGACGCTATCTTGGAGCTCAGCGGAGATGTTGGAGTCTTGGTCTTTACCGCCGCAGTAATCGGGCTACTTCTCAGGCTGCGACAACGATTCAAACATGTAGAGAAGTCTCCGTCCGTTAGTCATCGCGTCACATCCGGCCAAGGAGCTGCCTTCAGTGGAATATCCGCTCAGCTGTCGGTTCAGCTGACTACTTTCTTGAAATAACCAGGTCTCCTGTTGCGGTAAGGGCTCTGAAACAGTTCAGGGTAATCCACTTGCTTGGCTTCCAGAGCTCTTCAATATCCACCACCGCCTTCCTCTTGTTCTCTTGCGCCTCCGGCTCGCGAGACCAGTCTCCCTCTAGCAACCACTTCCCGTCTGGGGAGCGTTTGGATAGGATCAGGTGGACCGCGTCCCCAACGCGCTCGTCGTCCCCGTATCCCAGTTTTGCGAGGACCCTTAGACCGTGCAGGGCGTCGTAATAGTAGTACATGGGAAAGTGGAACGCTGTGGCGAATGGTAAGCTGTGCTTCCAGTGATGATGGTCGCTCTTGTAGACTCGGTGCATCAGCAAGAATTCTGCTCCCTGCTCGGCGGACCGTTTCATCTTACGCGTCCATTTTGTACGTGGAATCTCTGCGTAGGCCCAGAGCGGTTCGATTGTTGACATGAAGCTGCTGTGCTTCACTTTCTTCTCGGGATAGTTGCAGTTCCATCCTCCATCGTCGAGCTGATGCTCGGGCATCCAATCGATCGCCTTCTTCACCCTCCTTTCTTCTCCGTACCCGAACACGAGCAGGGTCCGGATCAAGTTGCCGGTGAGGCAGGGCTCCTCCCAGCGTTTGGCCTTTTCCCCCGGGTGACCCCGCTCCCAGCGCTTCACCTCCACGGGGCTGGGACATGTGAAGGCGCCGTTGTCAAGCTGGTGTAAGTCTAGAAATTTCTCGCAGGCGCGCTTAACACCTTCGTCCGGGGTGAACCCCATCTCACCGAGAAGCATCAAAGGCCAAACCGTTGACGTCCACTTGGGAGTGTAGAACGTCTCCTTTGGAGGCCAGTATCCATCCTTTGTCCGAGTTCTCAGAACTTTTCGTACAGGAGAATATTTTCTGATCTGCTCTCTGGCCTCGAGCACTTCCTTGCTTTTGGGAGACCGTCCAAGAATGTCTTGAAGAGCAAATAGTCGAATAGGAGGATCCTCTCGCTCCAAGAGCCAGTCTAGGGCTAGTGGCTTCATCGTGCACGAACAGGCGCCGATAGCCTATCAAGATTTCGCCGGTTAATGCGAATTACTAATTCTAAAGTGAAGGAATAAGTGGCTGGGGCAGAGATGTTATCCAAGAAACGCTCTTTTTGTAGTTGCGTATGTCTCATCACGTGTTTCCCAACTGTTTTTCCAGTGCGGTGAGGAGGGGAGAAGTCAAAGATTTGACAAGATCTTCTCTCTTTCGGATGAGTCTGGCCTAATTTCCATTGGTTCCAGACGCGAAGGAGAAGTTCCTGAGAGAATTGGAGAGGCAATGTCCAGTTACAAGACGATTGAATACGTCCAGCTCATGAGCCAGACAAGAACGAAAGGTGAATGCTAAGGTAATTGCAATACTCGTAAGCGCAATTGCGGTAGGAGCAATCGGACTCGCCCTCTCTCAGCAAACCTCCCCGTCCTCTTGCAACACTGAAAATTCGAACCTTCTAGCCGGAAGTTTCACAGCAGACCAAAGCACCCCGTACACCTACACAGTCGAAGTCCATAACGCACAATCACAAGAGGTGACACTCACGTCTTACATACTTGGGACACAGTCGTTCAGCATCAACATTGCAATCGCGGCAGGACAGAACGGAACATTCACGACAGCCCAAGATGCTAGCTCCGAAACCTGGATTCCGGTAAAGACATCGTGCGGTAACCAGTTCATGACCGCGTCTGCTCAATCAGCGACTTTTACGGAAAACATAGCTCCGACTTCCATCGCAATCCAAAGTTCTACGCAAATATATGCCGATCTACTGAACAATGGCACCGGAACTGCAACACTAACAGCTTACTACGTCACAGACTCAAGCGGCAACGAATACGTGCTCACGAACTGGAGCGGGCCGTCAATAGCACCGAATAGCGTTACAACGACGACATTCAGCATCGGTTCGAGTTGTTCGCAATGCACTCTCTATGGTTCAGCATTCGGTTTCACTAGCGGATCCCAATACACGATAAAAGTCGTTACGGAACGCGGCAACATCTTCACGTTTACAGTAACCCACAGGGAGTACTCCATCGTACTTTACGTTGGAATTGGGGGCACTGCTCAGTAAGTCAGGAAACGCGAATTATTCAAACCACTTTTCGGGGTTCTCCATCTTCCTGACACGATATTTTCTTGAGGAAATTGTCGGAAAGGCTATTGGCTCACTTTGACCGGGAGGGTTTCCGGGTGGATTTGGATATTTCAGCGGTAAGGGCTGCTTCGCGGCATATCGGACACTGGCAAAGAGGGTCTTCACAGTTCTCACAGGGCACTCGCATAGCGGATTCCCGGGCGCGACAGGACATCAAGACGTTTTTTCCTAGAGTCTATGGATTACTAAAGGAGATCGGCGCTCATGAGACTCTTCTGGATGGGACCTGCCGGCTTTCTGTCGCAAGAGGATCGTGATTCAACCCTCTCCGGAGTCGAGGAATTATCGCTCCGCTCGTTCGATTAGGATCTTAGAGGTCCTTGCTCGGCGGGGGCTAGCTTTCTATCACGAGTGACCTTTAGGGTTAGGATGAGCGAGCCGATCATCAAGAATGCTGAGAGCAGGAAGGGGGCGCCTGGAAGATTGACGGGTGACTGGCTTCCGATGAAGAATGCGTATGTTAGTGTGAAGAGCGTGGGTCCGATGACCCCTGTGAGGCCCAGAAGGCTCCCGTTGATCCCTTGCAGTTGTCCTTGTTCGGCGGGGCCTACGCGCCGAGTCATTAGGCCTTGTAATGCGGGTTGGACGAATCCGATGGGTGCGTAGAAGATTATTGCGATCATGAATATGAGGCTGTTTGGTGCTAGGCCCCAGATCACAAATCCTACTGTGCCGGAGACTACTCCGATGAGTAGGGCGAGCCGCTCGCCAAACCGGGCGACGACACGGCGGACGAGGAGGCCTTGGACGATGATGTTGCAGGCACCGACTAGGGCAAGTGCTGTTCCGACTAGCGCGTATCCCCAGCCGTACCTGTAGGCGGCGTAGAGTACGTAGACGCTGGGGAGGACTTGGAAGGCGAGGAAGTTGAGGAAGTTGACCGTGACAAAGCCTGCGAGTCCCGGTCGCGCTCGTATCATAGATAGGGAGCCGATGGGGTTAGCTTTTCGAAGCGAGAGCGGGCTTCTATGCTCGAGAGGGAGGGATTCTGGCAGTACAATCAGTCCGTAAGCGGCGCTTGCGAGAGATAGTGCTGCTGCGCCCCAGAATGGGTAGCGTGGGCCGATTCCGGCCAATAGTCCTCCGACGAGGGGTCCGATGATGAATCCTACGCCGAAGATGGAGCCTATCATTCCGTACGCCCCTGCCCGCCGTTCTCCTGGAACCGTGTCCGCGACATATGCGAAGCTTACAGTGAAGCTGGCACTTGTAATGCCGCTGACCACTCGCCCTATGAAGAGCCAGGTAAGGTTGGGTGCGAGGGCCATGATGATGTAGTCGATTCCGAGGCCGAAGGCTGAGAGAATGAGGACTGGTCGTCGACCATAACGGTCGGATAATGCGCCTAGCAACGGAGCGAATAGGAACTGCATCAGCGCCCATGTTGTGCCGAAGAGACCGAAGATTTCAGCTCCTCTTGCCGGGTCTCCTCTAACGAAGCTGACAACCAGACCGGGAAGTACGGGTATTATGATGCCGAATCCGAGCGTATCAAAAAGGACCGTGGCGAAGATGAACACCAGAGCAGCTCTACTGGTTTGAGATCTGGTTACCGTTTCTACGGTAGTAGGCTCTTGGGTTAGTTCAGTCAAATCGTGGACACTATCCTTTGGTTGTTTAGAGGTTCGATTCTAATCTCTGTTAGATGTCGGGCACGTGAGGCCGCTACTTCAAGTTAGTGAGATCCCAGAAAGTAATACCAGCGTTGGGCAGACTCGCGCGAAACGATACACATTAAATATCCAGAAGAAATCCTTGGAAAATATGAGCCTAAAACGGTTCCATTTCAGAGCACTTGTTTCTCTTGGAATCGAGAGTCTGACAATGGTGGCTCAGTGAAAACTGGATAGCGTCACTAAGAAAAGGAATTGCTAGAAATTGGGTTCTTTCTCTAAGGGTCGCGCTGTAGGGGTTGTTCTACTAGTTACGATCATAGAGGATGCTGGGCTCATCGCATGGCTGGCGTTACTCCGCGCCTCGATACTCTACATGGAAATTCCCATAGCCGCGCTTGTGCTCTTGGTTGTGCTGCTCGTTGAGCATTCGATCATGCAACGCGCGGAAAATCCGAATTTTACCGGCAAGGTCTTTCTCGAAATAATCGGCTTTTCATCTCTCGAAGTTGTCAACTGGAGCGTATGGCTGGCGCTGCTTTCGAACGCCTCCTCCCTATTTTCGATGAGTTCTCTCGTGGCCTCAGCCTACTTCTTTGTCGGATTCTACGTTGAACACCAGATTACCGAGAACGTGATTACGCAACAGCCATTTCTCCTCTTCAGAAACCCGAGGGCGGTGATCACGGCGGGTGTGATTCTTGAGACCCTTAGTGAGGGTGTCGGAGCACGCCTCTGGCTGCTCTACGGAGCGACCGGGATAACATTCCTCGTCATAGGCTCCGCGATAGAGCACTCGATCCAGTATGTCGTAGGAAGAGTGCCTGTTGAGAGCCAGGTAATGGAACGAGAACCAGCATAGATACGCTGTCCAGGTATGCTGATCTGGGTCTACGTGACTCCGAACGCGAGAGAAGCCCGCGTGGTCAAGGTCAGAGACGACTATTTTGAAGTCCGGGTCGATGAGATGGCTGTGGGCGACCGAGCGAATAAGAGACTTCTGGAGATTCTAGCCGAACACTTCAAGGTCCATAAATCGAGAATCTCCATTCTAAAAGAAACAAAAACAAGAAACAAGCTCGTCCAAGTAATTCTCGAACGCACTCCTGACTTACCACCGCAATCTTGACAAATTTCCCCATCGGCGCTGGTTTATTTCTGCCCTTAGGGAAATGACATTCTGGAGGGCGAGTATACCTTGGCCGGCAGCGATTCCAATGTTGATTGTGGTCACAGTTTTCCAGCCGTCCAGGAGAATGGATTGGAGGGCCAAGCGCAGAAAACGGCTGACAAACGGCCGGAACCAAGGCTCCCAATCTTCTCAATCCTCGACTCGATAGACTTCTCGGAACACTTCATAGTCATCGGTGATGTCGGAACGGGGAAGAGCACGGTAACCCCGATTCACGAATACGGATTGTGGGAGGGGAAGAGGCAGATTGTCATCCGTGAGCCCTCGAGGGCCGCCTGCAACGCTCTCTTCTATTCGCTCCAGGCGCTTCATCCACAACTGGGAGATGAACTGGCTGTCATTACGAAGGACACTCAGATCAATGTCAGCGGCAAGATCAAGATAGTCACGGACGGCGTCTTGCTGAGAATGCTGGCTGAGAACGCGATCTATGATTCTTCAATCTACTTTGACGAAAGCCACCAGATGACATCCCAGCTAGAACTCTGCATGTCACTCGCAAAGAAACAGGAAGCCAGCGCAAGGAACCTGTTCCGGGTCATGAGCGCCACAATCGACCCAAACGAGTTCCTATCCTTCCTAGGCAT
>VBBT01000071.1 GCA_005881695.1 Candidatus Bathyarchaeota archaeon
AAACGAACCGCTGACAGGTAGGCTTCTCAAAGAGGCCGGAATGCGAGTCGAGAAGATACCCATGTTCAACCGAGGCGCGTTTACGGCAACCGAAGTAAGAAAGAGAATCATAGACGGAAAAAACTGGGAGGAACTCCTACCAAAATCTGTTGCCGCCTATATCAAACAGATCAAAGGAGAGGAACGAATGAGAGAGATCGCCCAGACCGACAAATCAGTCTAGAATCCTGAAATCCGGCGGGACTCATTCGAGAGAATCATGTTACCGCTTGATTCTTTTCGGGCTGCCTCGCCGCATCCACAGGATGCCATGATTCTGGATGTTGCGAGAGCTGTATTCTCACGCTTGAATATCCAACCTTCTCCCGAGACTCTGCTTTGGGCAAGTGCGGTTCCGAAGAGCATCTTCGACGGGTCCGCCATAGAGGCAATAGCTAGAGGAAGCACTCGATCAGCATCTTCCGACGAATGTTGCATATATCGCAATGCAATACTGCTGGCTAACAGCATGAGGGGGCGGCTGGAACCAGAGGAATGGAGACCGCTGATAACCTCGTCCCTGGTATTCCACAAGAAACTTCGGACAAGGCTAATCGTAAGGCTCATAGCTCTCAGCTGGGCACCGCTCGTCATTCTACTCGTAGGCTTCTTCTTTGCGTTCTTCGTGGCGGCTATTTCTGGAGCTCCAGCGTGGATTGCACTGGTGTTTGTACCGTTTCTCTTTCTTGGAGGTTTCTTAGTCGAAGGGATTTGAATCGATCTGTCAGGAACTCTTGGTTAGTTGCAGACCGGCAATCTGCAGAGTTGGTAGGAAGACTCGAGTTCGTGACCGTGCTAAAGAAGCTCGATAGTTTGGGGATGCCAGATATTCAGAAACGAAGCGCCCGCAATAGAATCATCAGGCTGTTCCTCGTCGACAGGCCGTCTGTCGAAGAGAGGATCAGAAACGCGGAACTTGAACCTTGACTGCTCTTCCTAGATGAGTAGGGAAGTTCGGGTCCAACGCCGACTAGAAGAGGTCTGAGGCGTTGGAAGGTCAAAATCGAAACTCCAGTTTTTCCAACGGCCTCACGTCGAGCTTGTCTTTCGCGTTACCTTCTCGAACAGCTACCTCTAGGTACCCTTGACTGCCAACCAGCACCGCCATAGCTCCCTTGTCGACTTCGTAGTAGGACCTTACGCATTGGGCTTGCAGCTTTCGGCTTCCTGATGTGATCTGGACGCTCTCGCCTGACTTCCAAGGTATTTTTCGGACCATTTTTTCCTCAACATCAGTGACAACGTTTCCAAAAGCGTCGACGTATAGTACATGACAAGTAAGTTTCCTACCAGAAAGCATAGGCGACGATAAGGGCAACTTTTCCGGTTTGGAGATTCTGGGTCCCACTTCCTCGGGTCTCCGACCAGAAGCTATCAGGCCGGCAGCGTAAGCGAACACGTCCCTCCCATGAAACGTGGATGAGACCGAGGTTCTCTGAAACTCCTTTTCTCGAATTTCATAAATCGACTTGAGACCTAGCTTTTCGCTTGCGCGGGCCATTAGCCCATTGTCGGGTCCAATGAGTAAGCCAGCGTTGCATTCGATAACAATTGCCTTTCTAGCGCTTCCAACTCCGGGATCGACGACTGCCACATGTATCGTGCCCTTTGGAAAGTAAGGGACAGTTGTTTCAAGAAGGAATGATCCCATCGGAATATTGTGTCGTTCGACATCATGGGAAATGTCCGTGATGACAGCATTCGGGCAAAGGTCGAGAATTGTTCCTTTCATCTGTGCAACGTAGCCGTCTCTTAACCCGAAATCTGAGAGAAGAGTGACGACTCTCATCAAAGAGTTGAGACCGAGATGTGAGACTTAAACGCTCCAACCAGGCTGGTTCTTTAGAGACTCTGGGAAAGGTCGCCTTCGAAACCGTCACGCGTCCCTCAGAGATGAAACTGGGAAGGCTTGGACTAATCACAGCGCAACCAGATGTGAGAATGAAACAGTCACCCGGTTAAGGTATCCACTGTTACAGAGATGTGATGGTCTAGGTTATTGTCTCAACGCACCATGATCCTGACTCTGAATGATCTGGCATTCGTACTAGGAGACGTCTGCATCATGCTTGGAGGCTACGCGCTCTACATGAGACACAGGAATGCGAAACGGAAGAAGAGACAGCGAGAGTTCCTTGCAAGGGGAGAAGCCTGATTTGAGCTTGTTCGCAGGTGCTTTCTTCGCATTATCCGCGGTCTTCGGCTAGTTGGTGTGCGCCAGCAGGCCGGAAAACATCGTTTGGATAATATCGACGAACGCCTTTCTGGTCTCCTGCCTGTTCATACCCGCCACTTCCCAAATCAAGAGTCCATCATGGACTGCTATTGCACCCATTGCGGTTAGTCGAGGATTTGCTTCTTTTTTGAGAATTCCCCGACTTTTTAGCTCCTCGATAAAGCTTCCAACCATGTCGACCCCTGTTTTGTATCCGTCTGCGAGAATTTTCTTTAGCTTGGGATTTCTCGGCGCTTCTGATGCTGCGGACAGGAAGAGGTTCGGTGTCCATCCCCACTTGTCGATCAGAGCGAAGAATGTCTCGCCGTCAAGGCTGCCGCTTTTGAAGGATTCTCGTAGCGCTTTAGATGTTGCTTGATTGAAGAGTCTGAAGATCTCTCTGAAGAGTTCCTCCTTGCTCGGGTAGTATCGGTAGAGTGCTGGCTTGCTGAGACCTAGTCCCTCCGCGATCTCGTCCATTGTCGCTTCACGGTAGCCTTTCCGTGAGAAGACCCGGTGAGCGGACTCAAGGATTCTTGTCCTGACGAGTTCCTTGTACTCCAGTGTGACCTTGGGCATGGTTAGATTCTGGTTTGCGATTACTTAAAGTGAACGCAAGTCCGAAAAGTTACTCCAAAGTAACTTTAAATAAACGCTACTGAGGACCATTCTGCAGATGGTTTCGGGAATGAGTGTCGAAAAAGGAACGAACTTGACGGACGCGGGTCCTACTCGCAATGATAGGCTGACGAACCTTGTTCTCTGGGGTCTCGTAATCGCGTATGTAGTTGCTACCATACTTAGAGCAATACTTCCTAACCTCAACACCTTCCCTACAATTCTCCTCCTATTTCCCTTCACATTGATCCACGGAATGAAGCGATATCCATGGAAGGGCATTGCAATCTTCATCGTCATCACGCTCATCGTCAGCGGCATCATGGAAAACCTGAGCATCCTGACCGGCTTTCCGTTCGGGCACTACTACTACACCGACGCGCTGGGACCTAAAGTCACTCTCGTACCGATCCTGATCTTTCCATCCTACATCGCGTTCGGCTACCTTGCCTGGGTTCTGTCAATACTTATTGTAGGCGGAGTCCGCCGAGGCTCAACTATCTTCACCACGGTCGCCGTTCCATTGGTCGCATCGTTCATGATGGTTGCCTGGGACCTTTCCCTCGACCCAATTGCCTCCACCATCAACCAGACATGGATCTGGACGCAGGGAGGAGGATACTTCGGAGTGCCAATCTCCAACTTCCTCGGCTGGTCACTGACCGTGTACATCTTCTTCCAGCTCTTCGCCCTGTACCTCCGGAAGAGCGGGCCGACCAACCCCCCGGCCATACCAATAACCCACTATCTCCAGATCATTCTAGTCTACATGTGGACAGGGATCGGGTTTGTCCTCAACTACCCGTTCAGACCCACCAACACCGCCATAACAGACGCAGTCGGACACATATGGCAGACCAGCGACATATACGAGACAACGGCCATTTCGGCAATATACACGATGATCTTTATCTCGACTCTAGCTCTAGCGATACTCCTCAGAGGTCGACTAGTACTGAAGGACGAATCGGCGATGAGGATGGCGAAATGAGTGTCTGCACTTCCTCATGATATGCACTCTGTTCAATTGTCAATGTAAGACTTAAAAGAATCACGGCATCGTTTCGCGAAACACTAGCAGCAGGGTTACTTCGTGAGTGAGACCCAGAGACTTCTGATGTTACCCGGTCCCACAAACGTTCCACCTCGGGTGATGAGGGCGATGTTGAAGCCGCTTATCGGTCACCGAGGTCCGGAGTTCAAGGAGCTCTTCAACAAGCTTCTGGGTAAGACCAAGAAAGTTTTCGAGACGAAGGGTGAGATGTTCATTCTTACCTCCTCAGGCACCGGGGCCACCGAGGCCGCTCTCCAGAACATAACCGATGATGGCGACAAGATCATTGTTAACGTAAACGGGTTCTTCAGCGAAAGGCTGGGCGAGGCCATCAAGGCCTACGGAGGAAAGCCGGTAGTTCTAGGTTCAGAGTGGGGCAAAGCTCCCCGAGTAGAAGATTTTGAGAAGATTGCGAAAGCGAACCCTGACGCTAAGGCGCTTGCAGTTGTCTACAACGAAACGTCTACTGGGGTAACTGTTCGGGCACTGGAACGGCTTGGAGAGATGTGCGCTGACCATGGCATGCTCTTGATGGTGGACGCGATCTCTATTCTCGGCGGTGATAGGCTGCCTGTGGACGATTGGAATGTGGATATTTGTGTGACGGCGAGCCAGAAGTGTTTGATGACTCCGCCGGGGTTGGCGTTTATCTCAGTCAGCGATAAGGCGTGGACGAAAATCAAGTCGAAGAAAGTCAATCGCTCTTATTACCTCGATCTCCTAATGTATCAGAAATACATCCAGGACGGCTACACGCCATTCACACCAGCCGTCAGCCTTCTTTATGCTCTCAACGAGGCGTGCGACATGATTCTCGAAGAAGGACTGCCTGCACGCTATGAAAGACATAGGATATGTGCGGAAGCGGTCTACAACGGAATGGAAGCTATGGGACTTGGATTGTACGCAGAAAAGGAATCCCGATCCCACACCGTTGCAGCTGTAAACAGCCCTATGGGGATGGATGAGGGAAAAGTGAGGGAACTCATAAGAACGAAGTATGGAATAGACTTCGGCGGAAGCCTCGGGAAAGCGAAAGGAAAAATGTTCAGAGTTGGAATCATGGGCAACGTCGGATCCGCCGACATAATGACAACAGTAGGCGCCATAGGGTCCGCGACATCAGAGCTGGGTTTCAAGGCCAAGGTTGACGAAGGGTTAGAAGCAGCAAGAGAAACCCTATCAAGACTACCCGGAAAGGTGAACTGAGAAACATGGCAGTCAAACCAGGAGACTTCCTCCTAGTCAACTACACCCTCAAAGTCAAAGAAAGCGGCGAAACAGTTGATACCACCTTCGACTCCGTGGCCAAAGAATCCCACATCCATCGAGAAGACTCCACTTTTGGTCCGAAGTTCATCATTCTGGGAGAAGGATGGCTTCCCAAGGGGCTGGAAGAGTCTCTTGTTGGCCTAGACCCTGGGACAAACAAGACAGTCGAGCTTACCCCAGAGAAGGGTTTCGGCAACCGAGACCCTGGAAAGATGCGGCTAGTCCCACTACGACGATTCAGGGACAAGGAATACCCAACTCCCGGCCAGCAAGTGGAATTTGACGGAAGGCCCGCCGTTGTCCGGGCTGTAGGCGCAGGACGAGTCCAAGTCGATTACAATCATCCTCTCGCCGGTCGGACTCTCGTCTATGATGTGTCCATCGACAAAGTATTGGAAAACGAGAACGAGAAGATCCTCAGCCTAATCGCGCTACGAATCCCTGAAGTTCCGAAGGAGAAATTCGGCCTGAAGAAGCATCAGAGCGATCTCACAATCGAGGTGCCTGAGGAGGCGTTCTATCTCAGCGGACTACAAGTGGCTAAGAAGGCTGTCACATCAGACCTGCAGAAATTCTTCCCCGACATAGATACTGTCGCCTTCCAAGAAGTCTTCAAGAGGTCTGAGCCAAAGCCAGAATTGCCCGCTACCGTCGCGAAACCGGCAGAGGTTTCTCCAGAGAAAGAGGAGAAGGCAGAAGCACCCGTGTCGGCCCCTAAGAAACCGAGGTCACCGGCAAAGAACAAAGAAGCATCTACAAAGAAGCCTTCCACGGGTACTTCTCGCAAGCGCGCCAAGATGGGATCTGAAAATCAGAGATAGAGAGATTCAGCTTAGGTACTGACTGCCGGCATCGAAGCGTAGTTGTGAGTAATCAAAGACTGTTTGGCTATTCTGTAGGTCAAACCAATCACTGAGATGGATTCCCAAGAAGGTAGCGAAAAAACGCATAGGTAAATTGTAAGACCGATTTCTCCGACCCAAGTCAGTAGGTGTGATGATTAGTGCGGGGGCTACTTGTGAGCAAAATAAACAGTTAGTGGTTCTTCTTTCGAATCGCTTCTTCCGAAGCCGAATCTACCCATCTGAATGGATGGGACTTATTCGATGCAGAGTTCCCACCTAGCCGTATCGAACCCTTGTTGTGCTTAATTCGCGCTACTCGCAGAGTTAGTTCGATCGTTCGAGTCCCAGCCCAATCATAAGCGGTCTTCAATCTCTCGCACGGCATCTTCCATTCGCGGAAAACGAAACTGGAAGCCCTCTGCCAGCAACCGACTTGGCACAACGCGGCGGCTCTTGAGTATCAGTTCGGCCTCGGTCCTATGAACAAAGGCCGCAACCTCAAGCATCCCGCGGGTCGCGGGCAACCCGAAGGGCACGCCGCACTCCCGACGGATGATTCTCATCATCTCGCGTTGCGGAATCGGGTTCGGCGAGGCCACATTGACCGGCCCACTGAAATCGTCCCGGTGAATCAACCATTCAACGGAACGGCAAAAATCGGCTTCGTGGATCCAGGAAATGAACTGGCGCCCGCCGGCAATGGTACCTCCCAGCCCCCATCGCGTGAGCCCTCGCAGGGTCCGGTAAACGCCACCCTTGCCCGCGGCGAAGACCATTGCCGTGCGCAACGCGACCTTCCGCGTAGCAGGGGTGGGCGCCTTGTAGAGCGTTTCTTCCCAGGCGCGTGCGACTTCGATGGAGAATTCATCCTTGGCCTCCGGGGTCGCGCCAATTTCACCGGTGGCCTCATCCATCTGCCGGTCGAATGTGTGTTTGTATATTGTGGCGGTGCTGGCGTTCAGCCACACCTGCGGTGGTCGCCGGCTGAGGGCGATGGCGTCGCCCAACACCTTTGTCGATTGAACCCGCGACTCGAGGATCTCGCGCCGGTTGCGTGCGTTGTATCGGCAGTTCACCGATCGCCCGGCGAGATTGATCAGTGCGTGGGCGCCTTCGAGCTCTCCGGCCCAATCTCCCAGGGTGCGCCCGTCCCAGCGGACTTGGCGAATGGCCGTCTCGCCTGGCGCAGGCGAGCGCGTGAGAATGACAACCTCGTAGTTTCCTGCGACAAAGCTCTTCACGAGCAGACGACCGATGAAGCCGTTGCCGCCAGCAAGGACGATGCGAGGTGTCATGCGACGATTTCTCCGAAGAGCGACTTTGCGTCAGCCAGCATGGACATCGGGACCTGTGAACGGAGTAATTGGATGATATGAGAAGCTTCTGCTCTGTGCGCG
>VBBT01000072.1 GCA_005881695.1 Candidatus Bathyarchaeota archaeon
CACGTATAGGACTGAGATTCCCCGTGGCTTTCCTTCCGCTCTGGCTTCGATGAGCCTATCGAGCACGGGGAGGATGGCGGCGAGCGTCTTGCCGGTTCCTGTTGGAGCGATAAGTAGAACGTTTTCGCCGCTCAGAATTGCGGGTATGGCTAGTTCTTGGATGGGGCTGGCTTCTAGGAAGCCTTCTTTCTCGAGCCTCTGTAGGACTGGGGGTTTGAGGGTTGAGAATGCCGAGCTACGCATCTACTGCACTAATAGTCATCGATGGGACGATTTATTCTTCTTCCTCTTCGGCCTTCTTCTTCCCTTCCCCTGGACGTTCGGCTGCGATGTAGAGGAAGATCAGAACGAGTGTGACAAAGCTGAAGATGTACAGCAAGAGCTGGAGTAGCGCGTACTCCGAGTTTGGGTCAAGGTTGTAAGACATGTCGGCTCACGCGGTACGTTCTCGCACGAACTCGGAAACGGCTACTAAAACCTTGAGATTACTCGCGCGTAGAGATCGTGGTAAGTTTGGAGGTAATCTCTGGGTAGCGGGAGTCAGTCATCTCGATCGCATTGTGCTTGCTCATGGCTACTGAGAGCTGCTGAGCGATGATGTGGTAGCATAGTTGTTTTTTGCGCTCCATCACTCGGAAGTAGTAGTCGTCGCAGGTGCAGAACAAGCTGTCAGGGAGTATTTGATAGTCTCGACCGCGACCTCTCACCACCCAGACTGTTCGGCCGCTAGGTGAGAACTGGTACTTCCGAACCTTTCCTCCTTCAACTAGGACGAGGGCTTGCTGGAATCTTTTCTGAAATACAGTCGTTAGGTTTTGCTTCTGGTCCTCGGAGAAGATCTTGGCCTGACCTATCTCGTGACAGGCGTCTTTGAGTATCCTGTTTTCGTTTACGGTTGGTGGCGAGCCAGTTCCCTACTCGGATAGAGGTCTTGGACTAAGAATACCTTTTCATTGGGGGCGAGCGATTTCGAACTAGCGGGCATTATCAGTGGCGGACGAGGTTACCGTCAAACCAGTGGCCGACCAGCCGGCTCTCCTCCTAGAACACAACGGGGAGAGGGTCCTGGTCATCGCTGACCTCCATCTGGGTTGGGAGGTGACCTTGGCCCACCAGGGAATACACGTGCCTTCTCAGGTGCCGCGGCTGCTCGAAAAGCTGCGAAAGATCTTGGCAGAGACCCATCCCAAGCTCTTGGTGCTGCTAGGCGATGTGAAGCATGCGGTTTCGAAAGTTGAGCTGGAAGAATGGAAGTATGTCCCGGAGTTCTTCGATAGCCTTGTCGAGATCATTCCCGATGTTGAGGTTGTGCCCGGAAACCATGATGGTAACCTAGAGCCGTTGACGCCCCCCTCTGTCAAGATCAACAAGTCCAATGGAATGGTTCTCTGGGATTCTGTCGGATTATTCCATGGTCACGCCTGGCCGGCACCACCGCTCCTTGGTTGTAAATTCCTAGTTATGGGTCACTTGCATCCTGTAGTGGTTTTCAAGGACCCATTGGGGTTCCGGATCACACGGCAGGCGTGGGTTAGGGCCAAGAGTGATGGGAACAAGCTCGCTGAAGGGGTCTTGAAACGTGAAGATGCGAAGTTTGAGGGCAATGCCACTGCAGAGGTGAAGAAAAAATTCGGGGTCTCGGTTGCAGATGCTGACTGTATCATCATGCCGTCATTCAACGACTACTTGGGAGGACAACCCATCAACAAGAACTACCAAGAAGGATGGACTGAGCTCTACAAGGAATACATGGGACCAGTCTTGCGCTCAGGAGCAGTGGATTTCGAAAACGGGGAAGCGTATCTCTTTGATGGAACGTTTCTAGGTAAAGTTCAGGACCTGCGACGTCTGGCGCAGTGACGGTCTGAGCCGTTAGTTTTGTTCACGCGGTGCGAGCCTGGAGAGTATCTTGCTTGTGTCTCCACCGTTCAGTTTGGCGATCTCTCGCAGGAGATCATAGTAGGATCTAACGTGCCGTTTGCCATCCCGACCATGATAGAGGCTTAGATTCGCGTACATCGTCGTAACGAGTTCGTGGTTGTACATCGGGTACTGGGTATCGCCAAGGCCTAGTTCTCCTAGTTGTTGGCTGATGGCTCCTTCGCGGAGGTCGAGAACTTTCCTGCCTTTCCGTTGGCGGTTTCTATTCTTTAGTCGTGTACCTTCTATTCGGCAGTCGTCGCTGCAGTATTTCTCGGAGAACCAGCCTAGGAATTTGCGTTTGCAGACGACGCACGTCTTTAGGACTTTTTTGTCGACGGCCATGTTTCGTAACCGTGTGTCTATTTTGTACCGAATCCCTTCGCTTGTTAGATATTAGGTAGAGAGGTCCCAGTATAAAAAAAACATGCCTCCGACGAGCCCGAACCGGCGGGGAAGATCGATTGACCCTGCGTTGTACTGCGCAAAAGACCCGCTTGCGTAGATAGCTTCGGTTCACCTTTTTGTTAGCGACAAAAGAGTCGAAGAGCCCGACTCTGAAAGATAAGAGCTAAAGCAACACTGCACTCTGGAGGCGGTCAGGGGCTGTCGGCTAGCCAGGTCTAGAGGACAATATCCTCAATGCGTCCGGACAGGCCGCGTGGCTTGGGAGCGAACCGTCGCGCCAAGAACCCACGAAATCGCAGGTTCAAATCCTGCCAGCCCCACCACCTAGATTTGAACCGTATTCGGTATAGGTCCGCCCAGCCCCACCATCACAAATCCGTCCGCGCAAAACTAAGGCGGAGCCGAACCTGAAACCGAAAGAAAGGAGAAAGGGAAACGCGGTTGTTGGTTGTTGTAGCCTTTTAGCTAACCGTTAGTTTGCCCCGTTAGGCTCAAGAAGTCGCTGGATGCAAGCTTGCTTTGTGGGGACGAGAAGGTCAATGTTGTGCTCCCATTAGTTGTCATTGAGGTGCTCGCTTGTCCGATGAGGATATAGAACGAAACAGATGTAAGAATCAATCCACAGGTATCCTTTGCTCTTTCGCGAGAGCGATGATCCCAGTTCTAGGGAATCGTGATTCGCCTCTACTGACAGAGTCCTGTCTCTAAGACAAAGAGGGGGTTGGTCCTGGTCGTCGATTTCTTGTTGCTGCATTGGACGAGTTCGTAGCGCCTGATGTAGGCGAGATTCGCTTAGCAGAATCTTCTGGACATAATGTACCAGAAAGTTCCGTAGGCTGCTGTTGCAGCGCGCTTTCTTTCTTCGAAGCGTGCGGTCGTGAAGGATTCACGGGCTCTCGCATGCCTCCTAGTGAGGCTTGTTGAGCCTTCTCTGACCAGGACTCTCGTTGCATTGTTTTCCTTCATGGCCGTATTTCCTCGCTGCGTTTCGCTACTGGTCCTGTATTTCACTCAACGATTTGAACAGGAGAGTGGTTATGAGTGATTTTGTCAACTGATTGTGACTAGAAAAAGTGGAATGATCGACCGTTTTGCTTTGCTGGGCTGAAACCTAGAAATTTAGGCTGAGAAAAAAAGATAACGAGGAGTTTGATGTGAGAGGCTTTGTTCGAGTCTAGGCCGTTTGGAATGCAACTGAGACCTGAGGTAGTGGGGATCCGTCCGCCTGGGTTGTCAAGGTATCGTCCGTGTAGATTATAGCGGCGACTCCGTTGAGCGGGTTGATCGCGTCTTGGAAGAGGTCGAGTAGGTTCCGGGTGCCGCGTGCGCAACCGGTGCCGTTGGTGCATATGACCCCCACGTGGTTTGGATGGGCTGTGACAGTGCTCTGTGCGAAGTGGGATCCGCCGTCGGTGCTCTGTGCCATGTACACATTCCATACAGCTGTCGGGTCACCTTTGCTCGAAGAACTCGTTCCATAGTAAACGTAGTCGACCGTGCTGCCGCGGGCTGCGATCCATGGAAACACTGCGGTGTTAGCGGGAGATGTGTTTACTGCCAGTGGACTGGTCCAAGTCTGACCCTGGTCTGTTGATTTCGAGATGAACACATGGTGCGCATCCGACCAGCCAGCGTATAGGGTCCCGCTAAGCGGGTCCACAGCCAGAGACGGGAAGACATTGTTCAAGGCAACGTTGACCGTGCCGGAGAAGACTAGGTGTGGAGTCCAGGTCTTGCCCATGTCAAGGCTGGCGGTTACGTAGATGTTGTTGAAGTTGGCAGTCTTCGCCTTCTGCAATCCTCCAGCTCCACCCGCCCAGATCGTGTAGACATTATGGCTGAAAGAGTCTGCGACCAACTTCCCCTGATCGTTGTCAAAGGTCGAGTTACTCGTGACGCCGGCTTGGCCGGTTATCGGGTCGGTTACGCGATGGAAGGTGAACCCATCGTCGTCTGAACGCTGTACGTGGATCGTGGTGCTCGATCCTGAGTCATGATAGGAAATGTAGACGTGCGGTCCATCCGAGGTTACCCACTCACGGTCGGATTGTGTGGTGTCGATGATCTGGCCGGTACAGTGTGAGAAGTTTTTTGACGTGTCAGCGTTCGGGCAGGTGATTGCGGAAACGCCGAGCTGGGTTATATGGGATTGAGGGTTGAAGAAGAAGATGAGAGTGGAGACATGGAGCGTCCCGGTTGAGCCGACGTCAACATCAGCATCGCCACCGCCACCGACATTGTTGGCGAGGTTCGCGTCTATCGTTCCCTGAAACACTGGTAGTTTTCCGAATACTGCGCTCCATGTGTTGGTGAAGAACTGGGTCCAAGACAGTGCCACATAGACTGTAGTGCCGTCGGGTCCGATGGAGAGTTCAGGTTCGCTGTTTCCGTCAGGGCGGAGCAGTGGAATGTTCTTGAAACTAAGACCAGTACTGTTTGTGCCGTGGGCTGCAACTGGTACGGCGAGGGTCAAGATCAGCGCGATTGTGATCGTTGTGATTGCTTGTTTCATACTATTTTCCTCGTTGCTTTCGAGGACCGTTTCTTTATAGGTTTTCCCGGCCGAAGATTCCTACAGGAATATGGTTGTTGACGTGTCAAGCCGGAGACATCTCACTAGAGAGAAGCATTGCCATTGAAGAATAGGCTGAAGCTCCGTAACATTGGATTCCTATGGGACCTAGAAGAGCCCCTTCCCAAATCAGGACCCAAGAAGAAAGCTGGGATCAGGGCGGCTACGCGAAAAGACAGTGAACGTCTGAGAAAAATTGTTGTTGATGCCTACCTGCCTGAGTGGTCGTGGTGGGTTAGGCAGATCGGCGGAAAGGAAAGAGCGCGTGCTGATCTGATGTCCTATGTTAGCAAGTTCTTGCGAGACCGCAAGAAGCGTATCTTTGTCGCGGAGGATAGTGAAACGATAATTGGATTCTGTGGTGCTGCGAAATATGATAGAGGTACTGGGACGATCGGTTACGGGGTTGCGGTTTTGCCCGGTTTCCGCAAAAGAGGGATCGGTTCAATGTTGCTGCTCGCAGCTCTTGATTGGCTGAAGAATTCCGGAGTAAGATTCGTAACGCTGGAAGAGGAAACTTTTGGCTTCGCAAACCAAGACACTCCCGCCATGATCCTTTACAAGAGCTTGGGAGGAAAGATAATCAGTGATCATCACGCAACGAGGTGATTGCGTGGACACTCGAGTCAACAAACCCCGCGAGGAAAGTTCAATGAGGGTCGAACGACGTCTGGACGACGCATCTCCTAATGCGGAGGGGACTCGGTTTTTCCTCTGGCGCAGGTATGAGAAAAGTTAGGAGGACGCTTCCGCCAACGACTCCGCTGAAGTACGGTAGATACTTGGCTTAGCTAATACTTTGCCAGTCGATACCGGGCCCGGTGGCCACGCCGTTAGGGCCGCAGTCGTATGGAGTCTGATAGGTAACAACGCCATAGGTCACCGCGGCAAGAACCGCTGTGGCGAGAAGAACCAGGACAATGGTTTCCCGACTGAAAGTCTTGGCGGCGTGCATCGGATCATGGTGGATTATCAAGAATGATATTTAAGCTCTGAAAAAAAAGGGAGGGTGCGGGGCAATTTTCCGGGGAACCTAGAAGGACCCTGTGGCCGTTACGACGTCCTGCTGGTGTACGCTAGTGGGTACGAACTGGAAGCCGTACCACCAGACCACGGTTTGCACGTTGTTGGTGTCGGTCCAGATGGCGTGGAAGTTGTTGTTGGAGTCAACCGCTAGATCCGTGTAGTCGCCGATGAAGCCGCCTCCAAACTGGTACCGGGTGTTGATCGGATGAGTGGTTACAGTCTGGGTTGTTGATGTTGTCAGATCTGTGACGACGTAGTCAAGGCGGGCGTTGTTGATGTAGTTGTCGAGTTGTAAGCAGTTGATTCGTCCTACCGCCGTTGGAGTGGCGGGCTGCGCGCACCTTTGCCATGGCGAGACGACGTCGGCTGCGTAGGCTGACATGTACACGTTGCCTTGATGGGATATGGCTACAGCAGGGAAGAAGGTGTCTACACGTTGCGGAGCGGGGGCGGTGAGTTTGCCACCGCTTGGCTGTTTCACTGGATACCCGGAGGCTATGCGTGTGCTAGCGTCGAGAGCTGGAAAGGCCAGTTGTGGTGTGGTCCAGGTGGCTCCGCCATTGGTTGATTTGCTCCAGTAGACTGCGGCGTGACAGTTTGAGGCGCCGGAGAAGCAGGTCGAGTCGACCCCATATGTGGTCGCTGAGTTGAGGGCTTCCGTTGACCAGGCAGAGTATACATCACCGTTCGGGGCGACATCGCCGGCTGGGAAGCTGTTGACCCTGAAGACAGTATTGGCTGGTGACGATATGTCTACGAGGGGTGCTATGGCTAGTGGCGTGGTCCACGTGACCCCGCCGTCGGTGGATTTGGCTATCCATGTGCTGTCGAACGGGCCGAATCTCGTGTCGCCGTCCCAGAGGACGTAGACTGTGCCGTCGGGTCCGACCATGACGTGGGATCCCTGACTGTAGAGAACGTTGCCGGCGATTAGTTGTGGATTGCTGAAGGTCTGGCCGCCGTCAGCAGAGTAGGCGAAGATGATAGGGGATTGGACATATGCGCCAGTGCTGGCGCTGAAAATGAACCGTGTCCATGACACGTAGACGCGTCCTTGGAAGGGACTGGAGACATGCGTGTCGATGGCGGTCCAGGGCTTGTCATTGAGAGTGGATGGGCTGTTTGTTTGGCCGATGAAGACTGGAGAGCCCCAGTGAAGGTTGCCGTTGGAGTCGAAGGTTCCCTTGCTCACAGTGACGGTGTTGGGAGCGGTGAGCCGGTTGAATCCTAGGCCGGTGAAGTATACGTTACCGCTGTTATCGAAGACCAGGTTCGAGTCTCCTCCTGCGTCGTACTGGCCGCCGACTAGATGTTCTACGCCAGGGATGAGGGTTCCGATGTGTTGTGGATCGGTGGCGATGCAACACCATGTTTTGCCGCCGTCGTTGGAGTAGTATGTTCCGGAGTAGCCGTCACCGAGAGCGCTGCAAGGCGTACTGCCGACGGTACATGTCCACGTTCTGGTAACATAGTCGTTGGATGCGGCGACGATTCGGTTGGGGTTGTTGGGATCCACCGCGATGACTGGTTCGTTCTGGGTTGCAGCCGCCGTGTCCTGGTTGACGGTAACATCGGGGGCTTGGACTGTCTGGCCATCAAGCGTGCTAG
>VBBT01000073.1 GCA_005881695.1 Candidatus Bathyarchaeota archaeon
TGTCCGCATGGTGAGAGCCAGTAGTCCAGCTGCGACGAAGAAGAAGAGGGACGTCACAAGGTAGAGGATTCCGACCTCTTTATGATTGGTTGTGAACAGCCACCTCCTGACTCTGGGTGGAAAAATATCCTGGCTCATATGGTCACTTTGTACTGCTATACCAGAGTTGGAAGTCTGAAACAGGCATCACCGCCAGAGTTGCAATCATTCCGACGTGTCCGGTTCCGCATAACTCAAAGCATTGGATGGTGAAGTTCCCGGTCTTGTAGGGGATGAACCAGATGGTGTTGGTTCGTCCGTGAATGGCATCCGTCTTGATCTTGAACTGTATGATTCCGAAATCATGGAAAACATCGGCACTGGTGACGTCGAGAACGATCGTCGCGTTGGCCGGCACCCTGAAGAAATTGTTGTCTTCGTGATTGTTCGGATATCGGAATACCCAATACCATTGGTGACCCGTGACATCGAGTCGTGGACAGCTTTGTCCAGCGGCTTGGGTCTGATTGTAGGCGGCGATGCCATAACACCACGTAGCATTTGGTGGGCTGTTAGGGAAAAGGGTGTCAACCGCGGCAAATGACGTTATGATCAAGACGGCTAGGAGTACTGTCGAAAGCGTTACGGTGATCAGAACGTTTCGGCCATGACCTCTTGAAGTAGGAATGCGGCCAAGGCGAGGCGTGTCTTCAGGATCGCTTGAAGACTTTTTTGCGCGGTACCTGATTATCAGGTAAGCCATTAGGGCGAAGACGATTACTCCAACGACAAGGGCGAGGTCAGTGAAGATGCCGTATAGATTGTCGAAAATCACTTGAGTGTTGGAGACCGCCATCTTCTATGTCTCTTGATTTTCTTCGCTTCGGCCGGTCGTTTTTAAAGCGTTATGCACTGACTATAACGAAAGCAAAGTGCGTTCTACCTTAGAACCAAATCAGACGAAACGCTGATGCTTCTAACGGCAATCGCGTTCAGTATGACCGCGGAAAGTAGCGCAGAGGCCACCGCGAGGTGAGCTGTGCTCACTAGAGGGTTCAAGTCAGTCTTAACAGTCACCATGCCCAACAAGATTTGGCCGAGAAGAAGTAGGAAGCTGATGGTTGAGAATTGGAGGATTCTCCTCTCCTCTCTATATCTCGCCCATGTCACTATGGTCATCCCGAGTACGAATAACCCGACGACGAGAGTAAAGAGACGATGAGTCCATTCCACAAGGACGGGGCCCGAAAGAGTAGGTATTACCTGACCATTACATAGGGGCCATGAATCAGGGCCCGAACTGCCGCAGGCAACCCCGGAGCCGCTAAAGACAACATAGCCGCCAATTACGATCAACACATAAGTTGAAAGAGCGGACCCGTAGGCTAAGATTCGAAGGCCGGCGGTTCCCTTGAGTGAAGCCATAGACCTAGCGACCAACCTTGACCGCTCTTCGCCGCTATTTAGCCACTGACCATGAAGAAGTCTTACTTTGACCTGAGAACCTCGTCCGTCATGTTCTCTAATAGTCGAAGTGGGCTCGTTCCTTTCACGACACTACTAGAAACTAGAACACCATGGGTTCCGAGCTCAAGTGCCTTGCCGACATCCTCCGCGGTGCTTACTCCCGCACCGCACAGAATGTCAACAGATCTGTTGACTGACCGGATCCGTTTGATGGCATTCGTGATTAGCTCTGGCCGTGCTTTCGAAACCGCAACCCCTGTCCCTATGAGGTCTGGAGGTTCTATGGCAATCATGTCCGGGTTCAAGGATGCAACGGCCGCACTGACGCCAGGTGTGTCGGTGCACACCAAAGTTGCGAGGTCAGAGACCCTTGCGAGAGAGAGAACCTCTTCGATTTCCGAAATCTTGATTCGTCTCTCGGAGTGATTCAGAAGAGTAGCGGAGGCACCCGCAGCCTTGACCGCCTCCACCAAGACATGACCCGTATAGGCTCCAGGCTTGATTGGGTCAATGTGTTGGCTGAAGACTGGTATTTCGACAGCCTCGGTTACGGTCTTTAGGTCAGTGAACTGTGGTGCAACAGCTATTGTTACTCCACTATCTCTTGAGACCTGATCAGCAATTTTCGCGAGTTCAACTCCTTTCTTGCCTGTGGCTTCGATGTAGGTCTTGAAATTCACGAGTATTAGTGGGGTTCGAATTGGTTTGACTTGACTCAACTCCTATGTTTCTAGGAAAGGTCACTAGTTGTCCGGGGGAGGTCTTCAAACTCGGAAACCAGTTCCTTGTTTCCCAAGTATGTCGGGACCCGTTGTGAGATACTCAGGGGTTCGACGTCTAGAATGTTCCCTTTCCCGGTGCTCGCCTTTCCCCCGGCCCTCTCGGTGATGTACCCGATTGGATTTGATTCGAACTGTAACCGGTATTTTCCCTCTGGTGCGTCGAGTAAGTCCGGATAGGCGAAGAACCCGCCGCTGCATAATACTTGATTGTAGTCACCGACAAACGATCCCCCGTATCGGAACTTCAATTTCATCTTCTCAAGCCTCTCAGCAAATCCACGAACCTTTGGGGTCCATTTGTCCCGTGAGCCTCCGATCCCATAGACCGAGCCTTTCTGCGGCAGACGATGAGGTTCCCCGGTTGAGACGAATTTCGATGCTCCGGTGCCCCTCCCTGCCGGGGCGGCGAGATAGACGCCGTTTTTTATTCCTACGACCGCTTCAACGTAGGGTCCGTAGAGGAAATAGAGCGCGGACAAGAGGTCACGGCCAGTCGCAGGCAACGCCTTGTCATGGTAGATTCCGATAATTGTGCCCATGAGATTGTTCGTCTTGATGTTCGAGGACCCGTCCAGAGGATCTAGGGCAACAGTGTATTCGCCGTGATCGGAGTTCATCACCGTCTCCATCTCTTCGGAAGCCACCTGTCTGACCAGTCCGCTTCTAAGGAGTCTCTTGGTCAGAAGTCCATTTGACCAGACGTCAAGCTCTGTCTGTTGATCTCCGTAAATGTTCACACCTTCTGTCATTCCGAGCGTTCTAGGAATCTCTCGGACGATCCTTAGGCTCAGTTCGGCGAGAAGGTCGACGAGCTTGCTGAGACTTCGGTCTTCAGTCTCAAGAAGTTCGCGGAGTTTCCGTGCGGCCATGGGCGGACCTTACTTTCTCATTGTGCGACGACAAGCTGTAATGCCTTATCGACTTCGCGGCCATTGAATATGATCTCCCTCAAAGCCGACGCCATCTTTAGTGGTTCTTGGTGTTGCCATACGTTTCGGCCAACCGCTAAGCCCGTGGCCCCTCCGTCCATCGCGCCCTTAACCTGGCTGAGAAATGTTTCATCAGTTGGAGCCTTGGGTCCGCCCGACATGAAAACCTTGATCAGTCCAGCAGCTTTGACGGCCCAACTAAACGTCTCAGGCGACCCAGAGTATTTTATCTTGACAGCGTCCGCCCCGACTTCTAAGCCGGCTCTGGCAGCGTATGAGACGATTTCCGGGCTGGTGTCGTTTTTCACAGCCTCGCCTCTCGGATAGATCCAGGCGATAGCCGGAATTCCGTCATCGTGAGCTTCTTCCTGAATCTCGCCGAATTCTTGCAGCATCAGGCTTTCATGAGCGCTTCCCAGGTAGATGGTGTAGCCCACACCTTTCGCCCCCAAGCTGACAGCTTCCTCCACGCTGCAAACCTGAGTCGAGACTGGTTCACCTTTGGACAGGCTGGTCTTTCCATTCAGTTTTACAATAAGCGGGATTTTTCCGGTATCGTATTTTTCAGCAATTCCCTTATGGAGAACAAGTCCAGTGAAGTCCCCTTTTGCCGCAATGTCAAGAATGTAGTTTGGATCGATGTTCTTGTCGTTAAAGTCAGCCGAGGGCCCATGTTCGAAACCCTGGTCATACGCGAGCAGCATCCCCTTTCCGTCTCTCAGAAAATTGTTCATGTTAGCCTTCAAGGATTCTCTAGGCTCAAAATTCCCCCTTCCCCACTTTAAACTAATCTCTGCTCCCAATCTACGTTCAACTTGACAGAGAAACCGTTATCGGACGACGGATACGGTGCAGCCCCATGCCCATGCGCATTGTTATCATCGGATGCGGAGTCTCTGGCACAACTGCGGCATTCCAAGCGCGAAAAACAGACAGAACAGCAAAGATCGCTCTGCTAGGCGACGAAGCGCTGCCTGAGTACTCTCGGTGCGGCCTTCCCTATGCGTTCAGCCATGTCGTGCCGAGCCTTGAGGCATTGATAGGATATGACGAGGCGTTCTATGAACAAATGAACCGGATAGACCTCCGTCTCGGCTTGAAAGCTACGAGGATCAATATAGAGAACCGAAGCGTGGAGGCCACGAGGGCTAGGGACAACTCGACTGAGACTCTAGGTTACGATACACTAGTTCTTACGACAGGGGCGCGACCGAGCACGGTACCTGTCCCAGGCTCTGACCTCAAGGGAGTTTTCACCATCCGTACAATGAATGACGTTGAAAGACTGACCAACCATCTTGCCGAGAACAACGCCAAACGGGTCGCAATTGTGGGAGCAGGACTTACAGGTTCAGAGATGGCCGAAGCCCTACTTCAACGCGGCATGGAGGTTCTCGAGGCAGAAATTGTCCCAGAGATTCTACCCGTGATACTCGACCCAGACATGGCCTCGATCATCAGGGCGCGGGCAAGGGAACATGGCGTTGAGTATCATCTCAATTCGACTCTCGAGGAGATCGTGGGACGGAAGGGCAAGGTTTCTGGAATCCGTATTTCCGGAGAGGAGTACCCTGTTGAAGCAGTCGTTGTCGCCGTGAGGGTGAAGCCAAACACCGAGTTGGCAAAGGAAGCCGGCATTGTTCTTGGGGACTCAGGCGGAATCAAGACGGACGAGCGGATGGCGACTTCTGCAGCGAACGTGTATGCAGCGGGAGACTGCATAGAGACATACGACCGCATAACCCGTCGGCATGTATTCTTTCAGCTTGCTACAACGGCTGTCAGACAAGCGCTAGTCGCAGGGATCAATGCGGCAGGAGGTAACGCAAAGTATCCTGGGTCGACGGGCGTAACGACTGTCAAACTGTTCGGACTGGAGGTAGCGTCTTTTGGACCTACCACAATGGTTTCGGAAAAATTGGGTATGCACCCAGTATCTGTAAGGGTGACCGGGTCTACGCGACTCCCGTATTATCCTGGTGGTATGGACCTGACAGTCAAGCTTCTCGCGGACCCTAAGGATGGTCGATTATTAGGGGCTCAGCTCGTAGGTGAGGAAGGCGCCACTTTGAGGGCCAATCTAGCCTCAATGGCAGGGCACTTAGGGTTGAGCGTTGAGGAGTTCGAGCAGATTGAGACTTGCTACTCGCCTCCGCTGGCTCCGGTGTGGGACCCGGTGACGATAGCGGCCCAAGCGTTGTTGCGGAAACTCCAAACTTCTCAAGCAGTAAAGTCACGCCCGGTTACAACGGTGGAGAACTAGGTACATGCGGGTTCTCGTTTGTGACTCTATTCACCCTGATGGATTGGCGCTTCTGCGGGCAGCGGGCTTTCAAGTCGACGATCAAGCTGGCATTGACAAGGCAAAGCTCGTGGATTCGATTCCGAATTACGAGGTCGCGATTGTTCGCGGCAGAACAAAGTTCGACGCCGGCGTGATCAAGGCGGCAACCAAGCTAAGGATCATCGGGAGAGCTGGAGTTGGCCTCGACAATATAGATGTCGAAGCAGCCAAGGCCGCAGGAATACAGATCTGGAATACGCCCGGTGCACCCTCGACCAGCGTTGCCGAGCTAACAGTCGGACTGATCTTGTCGTTGTTGAGGAAGATTCCATTAGCAGACCGGGAGATAAAGGCGGGTCGCTGGATCAAGAGCGAATTGATGGGTGAGGAGCTGCAAGGAAAAAAGGTCGGAGTCATCGGACGCGCAGGCCGGATAGGGAATGAAGTGTCAAGGATTCTCACTGTGGGTTTCCAGGCAGAGGTTCTTGGCTACGATGTCGTCAAGCCCCGTGGTGTTCCTGGACTCAGCTATGAGTTCACCGAATCTATCGAGGAACTTTTACAAAAGTCAGAGATTGTCACGATCCACGTTCCATACACTCCTCAGACTCACCATCTTCTGGACGGTAAACGGCTCGGGATGATGAGACGAGGGTCTTACTTGATCAATACTTCGAGAGGGGACATTGTCGATGGGCCGAGCCTCCTGGAACTGCTCCGAGATGGCCACCTTTCCGGCGCTGGGCTCGATGTCTTCCACCTCGAACCACCAGTCGACGAATGGGAGAAAGCGATGATATCCCTCCCCAACGGCGTCACGGTAGCAACCTGCCACATAGGTGCCCAAACCAGCCAAGCGCAGCAAAGGGAGAGCATGGAACTTGCCCAGAAGATAGTGTCTGAAGAATCAAAAACCATCATCCAAACACCAAGACCCCAAATCCTATGATAAACGGGACCGAGAATCGCCCATTATCAACCCTGATCTCGATTCTGGCAACCCTCTATGAACTCTCCCGAAATTCGTTCGGAATTGTCCGCTTCTTTCCAAGTCCAACCCAGCCTGTATTGCGCCCTGATCGTCCCGTCTCGCCTATTCTCACTGCCAGACGGGAAATGGTTTTTGGAAAATAGGGGGTCTTAGCGACCGACCCTCGCGCCGCATGAGAGGCCCTCTCGAACCCTAGTGAAAGTAGTGGTATTGGTTTCTCTCGATGTAAAACCGCGGTCTCTCCAGCCCAGCATTATGGGTATATTCGGTTGATCAAACGTGGAAATGCTATCGCATCGCGAATATGGTCGAGTTTGCAGACCCAAGAGACAACCCGTTCCAAACCAAGTCCGAAACCTGAATGGGTGACGCTGCCAAACTTTCTCAGATCCAAGTACCACTCGTAGCTTTTCGGGTCTAATCCCTCCTCACGAATCCGTACTAATAACGCGTCATAATCCTCAATCCTCTGCCCACCACCTGTAATCTCCCCATAACCTTCAGGAGCCAGACAATCCACCGACAAGGTCACCTCAGGGTTCGAGGGATCAGGCATGTGATAGAACGCCTTCGCCTTCTTTGGATAATGAGTGACAAAGAAAGGCCGATCAAACTTCATGGTCAAAAGCTTCTCCTGCTCGTATCCGAGATCGTCACCCCACTTTATCCCAGACTTCTCTTCTCCGATCATCTTGAACGCTTGATCGTAGGTGACTCTTTCGAACGGTGGCTTCACCTTCTCCAGATCCTCCAGCTTCCGCTCGAACAGAGCTAGCTCGGTCTTGCACTTTTCCACTAGCGTCGCAACGATGCGGCTCAACAGTTGCTCTTCCACGCCAATAATGCAATTCAGGTCACACCAAGGAGCCTCAGCCTCCACGTGCCAGTACTCAGTCAAGTGCCTCCTCGTACGCGACTTCTCCGCCCTGAAAGACG
>VBBT01000074.1 GCA_005881695.1 Candidatus Bathyarchaeota archaeon
AGACTCTAGGGTTCTATTATGACGAGATGTTATTCTTTCGAATTACCTTGACCAGTTCGGCTCGTGAGAAACTGTGGCAGGTGAGAACCAAATTTGTTACTTTCAACTCGATTCCTCCTACTTACGCCCCTCCTCGTCCTCCACCGACCGAAAATCCCTGACCAGTCGGCCGAAGATTGCACGAGGTGTAACGATTTTGCTCGTGTTTTTGTTGCTGATTGTGGTTCTTCTATTGCGTCATTAGGTACGTTTACGATCGGCAAATTATCCCCGAGTTTCAATCTGTGATAAGGTTCGAAAAACGACAATCCTTAACTGAAACTTATTTTCCCGGAGCCGTTGCTCCGGTAGTATAGCCCGGTCCACAATTTTGGCCGAGAGTATGCCGGACTCTCGATCCGGCGACCCGGGTTCAAAAGGCTCTAAAGAGCCTGAATGTCCCGGCCGGAGCACTAGCCCACAAACTTGGCCACCATCATACTCATAACCGGCACACCAGGAATCGGAAAAACTACACTTGCCAAGAACCTCTCTCAGAGGTCCGGCTACAAAATAGTCGAACCTAACCGGCTGGTAAGGAAAGAAAGGCTCTACACTCGGTTTGACAAAGCTAGGAAAAGCTACGTTGTGGACGAAGGAAAGCTTCGAAGGCGACTGGAAGCATTGTCGCGATCATCAGAGAGAATAGTTCTTCCAACACATCTAGTTGGAAGATTTCTCCCCAAAGCCTCAGTGAAAACAGCGCTGGTCCTTCGTCTAGACCCGGTCGTGCTCTATAAGCGACTGCGAGCGAGAAGATGGACGAAACGGAAAGCTTGGGAAAATACGGAGGCAGAGATATTAGACGTTTGCCTCCAAGAGTCCCGTCTGCTACTTGGATCGCGGAAAGTGTATGAGATTGACACTACTCGAAAGTCGGCCTTGGCAGTCTACAGGGAAGCATTACGAGTTTTGTCAAGGGGGAGAACTGGCAGGTCAGGGATAGTCAACTGGCTTGCTCGCTACGATCCGTTGGAACTGGAGAGAACGCTATGACTGAGAAAAAGAGGTTCTGGATTATCAAATGCCCACGGTGCCACACGCATCAGATTGCCGATTCTAGGAACAAGAGCAAGACCTGTTCTCAATGCTCACGACGGTTTGAGATTCTCGATCTGCCTATCCTCGCTTCTGCTAAAGACGCGAGAGAGGCGAGAGCTATCGTAGCAGACCTGAAGATGCCGAGAACAACCGCATCTGAACCAAAGGTGATATAGCGGTCTCCGGGTCCGCACGCCTCAAGGGTGCTGGAATAACTGTCTTCGACCGCAGGCCGGAAATTCATGGAAGAACTGTCGAATCTTCTCCAAAAGCACGTTAGCGTCCTGACGACGCAGGGAAAGACCTTCATTGGCACTCTAACCGGGGTTGATACCGAGACCCTCAGCGTCTGTCTTACGAATGCAAAGTCGGACGCAGGGGATATTCACAAAGTCTTCCTGAACGGCGATACTATTGTCCAGATTTCCAGCTTCGAGAAGCCGTTTGATCTTCAGAGTCTTGGTGAGAGGCTTGAACGGGTTTTCCCCAGAATGGTCCGCGTGATGGACGAGGCCGGAGTGATTGTTGTGATGGACAGGATTCGGGTCAACGAGAAGGGCATTATCGAAGGTGCTGGTCCTGCTGCTGAGCGGGTTCAGAGAGTCTTCGATGAATTCATGAGGGAAAAAGGCGTAAAGGCCTAAATCCCGTTTTGTCTTTTCAGGTTCAAGGCAAGGATCTTCTCGGCAGAATTGGAACACTGACGACGAAGAGCGGCAGCTTTCAAACACCCCACATGTTTCCCGTCGTAGACCCGAACCGTCCAGTTCTAGATCCGAAATTCTATCGCGAGGCCGGCATCAAAGCGATAATGACCAATGCTTACCTCTTGAAGAGGGGTAGACCGGGTCAGCTGCCGAAGGACGTTCACGGGACCCTCGGTTTCAAAGATACTGTGGCAACAGATTCCGGGGCATACCAAATTCTTGAGTACGGACATGTGGGGGTGAAGCCCTCGGAGATCGTTACTTACCAGGAGAAGATTGACACTGACATTGCAGTAATTCTTGATTTTCCAACGGGCTTTCATAGCGATGCTAGACGAGCCAGATGGACTGTTGACGAGACGGCTCGGAGAGCAGACGAGGCTCTCAAGAGAATCAAGCGGAAAGATATCCTCTGGGTGGGTCCAGTCCAGGGCGGAGTCCACATCAAAGAAGTCGCTCGGTCCGCGGTGGAGATGGGAAAGCGACCGTTCTCAATCTACGCGCTCGGTAGCCCTACGGAATTGATGGAGGCGCAGCGCTTCGATGTTCTGGTGGACATGATAGTCGCTGCTAAGAACGGTCTCCCTCACTCCCGACCTCTGCACCTGTTCGGCGCGGGCCACCCTGCGATGTTCCCATTCATAGTTGCTCTCGGTTGTGACATGTTCGATTCAGCTGCCTACGCGCTCTACGCTCGGACAGGCAGGTACCTCACCTCTGACGGGACCTACGAACTGGCCCAAATCGAGGAATTCTCTTGCTTGTGCAGGATCTGTGACAGCACCACTCCCGAGGAGATGAGGCGTCTCGACAGCGATGAGAGAGAGCAACTTCTGTCAAAACACAACCTTCTCGCGTGCTTCTCCGAGTTGCGCAGGATACGAGAAGCGATTCGGACGGGTCATTTGTGGGAGCTACTCGAGCATAGGGCCTACGCTAACCCCGCTTTCGAGAAGTTCCTAGCGAAGATTGTTCAGCATTCCGCGTTTCTGGAACGGTTCACGCCGACCGTCAAGCCTCGTGGAATCTCCCACTTTGGTGAGGCAAGCGATCACAGGCCAGAGATGGTTCGTTACGGTGTACGGATGTCGCGGATTCCAGGAGAACGGGGAAAAGCTGTTGTTCTTTTGCCTGGCCGCTGGAGGAGACCATATCACGAGGACCCGCGAAACCTGCCAATTGTCAGCAAGCTCGCAAACAGGGCAAACGTCTCTATCTGTTTCTACACAATTCCCTTCGGACCAGTGCCGATGGAACTTGATGAGACCTTTCCTTTAGCGCAGACCGAGAGTTTTGACAGTCACGACCCTAGAATATACGAGCAGAAGGCAGAGCAGGTAGCCGCCTGGGTGAAGCGATTATCACCGAAACAAGTTTTCCTTATTTCCGAGGGCGAATACGGCGCGACGCTTGGAAAGGAACTCTCCGGAGCAACTTCGAATCTCAAGGTCATCAGAGTTCAGGCGAAGGGATCGAAGCCGGATCGTACAGTAGGTTCGATCATTCGGCGATTGGGCTAGGCGTACAGTCTTTCATGCGATTTCGTAAGCTTGGATTTGTGGTCATATTCTCGCTCGATAAGCTTCGCGTCCTTCAAAAGTTCTTTTAGGTTGACCTTGAAATTGTATGCTTTCGAGATTTTCCGGATGGCTAGCGCAGCAGCTGCAGGGTCAGCCCGCGCCGGTTCCGCATATGGAAGAACTGCGATGGCTGGGAAGTCGTGTATTTCAAACTCGCTCAACATCACTGCAAGTGGTCCGTAAACTAGTAGGCCGGGCTCGAGGATTGGCGCCTTGAACACTTTCGCCCGATCTAGATACGCGCCCGTCGGAACGACGCAGAATTCCTCGTTGTTGTTCCTGAAAGATGAATCCAACCCACCAATCAGAATCGCGTCCTTGAACTTGCCCTTGACCGCCCAGTTTGCCAGAACCTTAGCAAACTCCGCCTCCTCCGATCTATGGGGAGAAAATTCCAGCTTGACCAAGACTGTCTTGCCTCTTCGGTAGACCTCGAAAGGTGTAACCAGCCCGCCATCTGCTGTTCCAACCCAGGGCGGAGGGTTTGCGACCTGGACAAAGCCTACTCGCTCGGCCTTCAGCGCGTGTATCATGTAGGAGGTGGCTATGTAGCCTGTCTGTCCCACGCCGTGAAATCCCGTGACCAGCGTCGAGCCTTTAAGATTCTTTGAATCTACGAGGAGCTGAACTGGCACTCTAATACCAACTGAGTAAGGTGGATTCGTCTTAGCTTATCGTGCCTAAAAATCTCTCCGGAGACTCAGTTGTAGGGCTTTTATTGTAGTCTCTCAAACCCGTCCACTCGCAGAGTGAACAAGAATTTCTCGCAATAATCCATTTCATACTGTTACGGTGAACGGATGAAAATCAGGTTCTTAGGCGCCTGCCAAGAAGTAGGCAGGTCCGCATTCGCAGTAAGCGTCGGCAGCAAATACCTCGTTCTCGACTATGGCGTAATGGTAAACCATCACGTCGGATTCCCGATGCATATCCCTCCGAAAGAGGTAGAGGCCATCGTGCTTACACATGCTCACCTCGACCATGTTGGATCTGCGCCAATATTCTACATTCACGGCGGGGTCCCGCTCTATGGAGTACAACCGACTTTCACGCTTACCAGTCTGATAATCAAAGACTTCCTAAAGCTCAGCGGATACTACGCGCCATACGAGTTCATGGACCTTCAGACGATGTTGAAGCACACGCGGGAGCTTCAGTATCATCAGTCGATCGACGTTGGAGACGCGTCTCTGACTCTAGTCAATGCAGGTCACATTCCTGGTAGCGCTCAAGCGATAATCAATTCTGAAGGGAAACGGTTGCTGTACACTGGCGATTTCAATCGTCAACCAACTAGGTTGGTCGACGGCGCAGATCCCGGTAACTACAAGGATTTGGACGCGATCATCATCGAGGGGACGTACGCTACGGAAGACCACCCGGTTCGCGACGGTTTGGAAAAAGAGTTCGTCGAAAAGGTAACGGAAGTCGTCGAGGGAGGCGGAACAGTTCTCGTACCCGCCTTCGGCGTCGGCAGATCCCAGGAACTGCTCTCGGTACTCTCGGCTTACCATTTCGAGCATCCGGTTTTCGTCGATGGAATGGCTCTTGATGCAATGGAGATGCTGCTGAAATATCCATCATCCCTGAGGGACTCATCTGTGTTCGAGCGGGCCAGCAAGATGGCTCACTGGGTCGACGGGTGGAATGATCGGCGGAGAGCCGCAAAGACTGCGGGTGTGATAATCTCGCCGGCAGGGATGTTGAAGGGTGGCGCATCCGTTTTCTACATGGAAAATGTTGCTGCGAAGAAACAGAATGCGGTGTTCATGGTAAGCTTCCAGGTGCCCGGCAGCCCCGGCAGAATCCTCTTGGAGAGGAAAAAGTTCGTTATCCATGGGAAAGCCCGACCGGTGGACGCGAGAGTAGAGCGGTTCGACTTCTCATCCCACGGGGGCAGACGAGAGCTAGAACTGACGCTGTCCGATTTGGATAAGAAGACCAAAGTGTTCATCGTGCACGGTGCGGAAGGAAACTGTAAGAAACTTGCTGAATGGGCCTCCAAGGAACAGGGATTGGATGCGAAGGCTCCAAAAACCGGGGACATTATCGAGATCTAGTGCTCCATGGCAGAGGAAGAACATAGGGCCTTCAAGCCCCGCCCACGCCACCTCTATCCGGTAATTCTCAGCCTAGCTGTGACTGGCTTGCTCGGATATCCGATCTCAAACCAGGTCGTTCCCCAGGCCCAAGTAACACCCTTCCAGGGCGACACTTTGAGCTCAGCAGGCCTCAACGCCGTTATCTTCGTAATAGCTCTCGGGGCAAGCGCGACGGCAATGCTTCTAATGGTGAGGAGAGGCAGGATGAAGTTCATCCGATCGCTAATCAAGGCCGCTGTCCTCATCGTATCTTTCGCAGTAGCCTTTTGGTATGCGTCTTCGATCTTCTTCCTGATTCCCAACCCTCCATCAGACCCTCTAGCTACAATTATCCTCCTAGGCGTTTCACTGGGAACAGCAGTAGCGATTGCCCTGACAATATTCGGGAGGGCAAGAAAGTATCAGCTGATCGGGGTGACGCTAATCGGGGCGCTGACAGGGATTTTCTTGGGCTACTCGATCGGGCCCCTGACCGCGCTGGTCCTGATTGGGGCACTCGTGGTATACGATATTGTCGCGGTGTTCCGCGGCCCTGTGGGAGCGCTGGCGAAAACGATCGAGGAGGGTGATCTGCCGGGAGCGGTGTTCACCTATGGGGACCTAACAATAGGCATGGGAGACATGGTCTTCTATTCGCTGGTCGCGACAACAGCCCTCGTATATTTCGGAGGGGTTCTCTCGTTCTTCGGCGCCGCGATCGGGATACTGGCCGGAACCTTTCTCGGGTTCAAAGCGCTGTCGAAGTACGAGATGTTTCCTGGCCTTCCGTTCTCCCTGTTGCTCGGGGTCGCGGGAATGCTCCTCGCCAGCTACCTATAGAGACGCTAGGGTCCCTGATGCTTCAGCGAGACTTGCAAAGCGATAATCGGCGAGGCTGTCGCTCGCGGGTCTCTTCGATACCAGGACCGTCTTCATACCCGTGATGGTGCCTCCCCAGACATCGTGTTTCTCTGAATCGCCAACAATCACAGCCTCCCGGGGCTGCAGGTTGAATTGCATTAATGCGTAGAGAAAGATTCCGGGGTCAGGCTTACGGATCCCAACGAAAGCTGATGTTACGACTTTGTCAAAATATTCTATCAGGCCGACCTTGCGAAGAATCTCTACGGCAACATCGTGAGACGACACATTGGATATTATGCCCAGCTTGATCTTTCGCTTCGAAAGTTTCTCCAGGAGGGGTTTCGAGTTAGGGAATACAACCGCGTTTTCCGCCCTAGCGGAGACAACGATGTTGATCGCTTCCTCCACTAAACTGTCCTCGGGTTCTTGGCCTAGTGCTAGCCTGAGGAGCTGTACCATCCATGCCTGAATCGGAATCTCCACGTGATGCTTGGTGCGAAAGGCCTCGTTCACCTTGTAGCCCTGCTTGTAGATTGTGAAGAGTTCGGACGGCGATTTATGGCCAGGTAGGATGGTGCTGATCTTTTCTAGGGCTTTGATCGTGACTAGGTTGTCTTCGATGTTTTGTGTTACTAGGGTCTCTCCGAGGTCGAAGAATATCGCTTTGACCGGCGCCGTCGATGATCCCCTGGGACTAGTTAGCGGCGTAGCGCAGGATTGCGGCGATTTTTCCGAACGCGTCGCGGAGCATTCGTCCTTCTTCAGTCTCCTCTGAGATAACCTCGACCTTGCTTCCGCCCTTCTCCGCATAGTCTAGAAAGCTATCGATGATATCGCTATCCTCGACAATCTCAAGATTCGGCTTGCCGCACTTCTTGCATGGTCGCGTGGAAAGTTCGCTTTTGACAGCATGCGCCTCGTATCTTGTCCCGCGAAATTCTTCTAGATTGCCGCAGTTCTTGCATTTGAGGACGAGTCGTTGACCCTCCAGTTTCTCCGAGATTAGCAAAGTATCGACAACGCCCTTTTCCAGATACTTCTGGACCTGTAGCTCTCCGAAGACCCCTTTGCCGGTTTCGTGGCCTAGCTCGTAGAGGAACTTCTGGACCATCTGCTTCTCCTCCTTGTACCGGACCCCTTTCAGGATCTCGCTGCTCTTCTCAACAACCTCCTCAACACCGGCCTCGCTTGTATAGCTGGTGTCGACGACCGAGAGCACCTTGTTCTTCAGAGTATACTGTAGGTATTCTCCTTCGGACCAGACGTACTTTGTCGGTCCAGGCCCGCCAATGATAATTCCTTTCAGGTCAGGTATGGCGAGCATGATTTCGTTGAAGTGTTGACCGACGCGTTTGTAGTAGTCGTGGGTGACCCCTTCTCGGATCCGTTCGAAACGTCTAGCTGACTGTCCGCCCGCGCGGCTCTTTCCGGGTATTCCTGAGGTGAAGGATTTGACGATCTCGACCCTGCGTCCCTTGAGAGTTGCAACCACGGCCTCTGTCCCGTCGATCACGATTATTCCGTAGGTATCCTTCTCGACAACGAGAGCTAGGAGCGGTTCGACGTGGAAGCGCGCGTCGCACCTGTAGAAGCCTACAGTTATCGGTTCTGGAGGGGTGAGCACGTAGATCTCCATTCGTTCGCTCCCCAGGCCATTCTGGGGGATCATCCCGGCGAAGATCACCAGTCCTGTAGGAGGTGGTTCCTTGAACAGTCGTAGGCGCTGCATGACCCTTTCTATGGAGTCTTGGACGGCTTGGCGGGTTGTGCGTGATTTGATGTTGGAAGCTGTGCCGGCTTCTTCCCGGAGCTGGCCGAGTACTTCGTGTATTCTGCGGTCCGGGGGCACGTACAGGCTGATGAGTTCGGTTCCCCGGCCTTCTTTCCGTGCGAGTTGTTCTAGGGTTCGTCTGAACTTGAACTGGGCGACCGAGTCTGATGCGGATATGACCGAGCTTGTCACTGGCTACTCGACCTCCAGCCTGAAAAAGTAAGGACTGTGGCCTACCCTTCTAGGCCGGCTCGTTCACATCTTGGATTTTTTCTTCTTACCGGGATTGTGCTTTGCGCACGTGCTACACATTTGCCTACGAGTCCTCACAAAAATAGGGGGATTTTGTGTATAAAATGCTTTTTCCGATACCGGAGCTAACCTATGACTCCCTGCCTCTGCAATTCATCCTGTAGTCCTGCTTTGACTTGTCGCAGCCTGAGGCGTTGGTCAGCGTATTCATCGCCTGAAACTTTGCCCGTCTTGAAATCATCGTCCAATTGTCTCATCTGTTTCTCCAGCTCTGACATCCGGTGGCGGAGCTGGTCTAGGTAGGAGCTGGACGTGTCTTGGCTGGCGATCTGGCTAGGAGTGAGCGATGACTTGATGACTCCATCCTCTATTCTCATGATATTGTTAGCCGTCTTTGCAACGTTCTGGTCATGAGTGACCATTATCACGGTCTTTCCTAGCTCGCGGTTTATTTTGACAAGAAAGTCAGTGACCATCTTCGCGTTCACGCTATCAAGCTCGCCGGTCGGTTCGTCTGCAAGGAGAAGCGGCGGGTCGTTTGCAAGG
>VBBT01000075.1 GCA_005881695.1 Candidatus Bathyarchaeota archaeon
CGCCGGAAATGGTGCAGAGCGGATAATATCGCTCAAGCTATCAATCACGATTGTGGTGGTTCCCAGGGGCGTGATGACTCGCGGGAACTCTTTGGCTAGTAGGTTGGCTGGGCCGATGTCCCAGGAGACCTCGCCAGAGATCTTTTCTCTCTTCATGCTGAAGCTGTCTATGAACCACATCTTTCTCTTCTCGAAATAATTGTCAAGGTTCCAGCCGAAAACCGCCATCTCGCCGACAACGTCCTCCCATGATCTTCCAGTTGTGAAATAGACCGCCGGCCTACCCTCCTTCAGGCCCTGGTAGAGGATCTGTTCGGCGCACGTGGTCATACCGGTATCGGCTTCGCCGAGAAACGTGATTATGCTGCCTGACGGGAGGCCGCCGATCGACTCGTCAAACGCCCCGATTCCACTTCTAATATTCGCCATTTTTTCTCTCTCTACGCCTGTTGCCGTCTCTGTTGATCCTGCCTGCTCGGGTACGGATCCTGGTACCCTTGCTGGTATCCTGCTTGGTCCGGTGCTGATTGTTCCACTTGAACCCCTTGTTCCACTACCCCTCCTCCTTGGGATACTGGGATGTTACCTGTCACGACTTCTTCGGAGCTCGTGTTACCGGTGGCTTCGGCGCTTTCTCCCGCTGTTGCTGTGGAGGCGCCTGCGGCCGTGGCTGACACTTCGAACACCGACCGGACCCTTGATGACGATGCCGTCGGGTCCGATGGCGAAGGCGTAGTCGTTTAGGCTGTGGCTTGTCCCACGCATCTTCCGGACGAACAGTTTCCGTAACGGCGAGCTCTGCTTGACGAGCGACAAGACCATGACTCCGGTTGCGAGGAATTCTTCGATGCCGTATCGGCTGATCAATCCTGAGCCCTCAACGATTTCAGTGGTCATTATTGTGGTGCATCCGACGTCTTTCAAGAGGAGTCCGACTTCGAGGAATATCTCTCGTAGGGTGTTCAGGTCGGTTACTCGGAAGCCGAATCCTGGTAGTGAATCAACGACGAGTCTTGTTGCTCCTAGTTGTTCGACTAGTATCTTGACCTCGGACAGTTTTGATCGTAGGTTGTAGAGGATCGACTGGAGGCTTTCCGATTCGGTGAGTTCTGATTCGACGCGTTGGTAGACCGCATCAACCATGCCGATTTTTTTCTCGTTTTCTAGTTTTTTGAAGTCCCAGCCGAATCGTAGCATGTTTGCTTTGAACTCGGATGGTGGTTCTTCGGTGCTGACGTAGACTCCTGGTTCGCCGAACTTTGTGGCTCCTTTGTAGAGGTATTGTCCGCAGCATATTGTCTTCCCGCAGCCCGCGCCTCCCGCTAGGAGGACTCGGGCGCCTTTGGGGAAGCCGCCTTCGAGAACGTGGTCCAGCCCTGGGATCCCAGTATGGACCCTTTCGATCGCAGTTTCCATAATGGACCAAAGGCTAGGGCGGACGGAAGCTACCATAAGGCTACAGTAACCCTGTGGCCAATCCACAGGTTACACTATCGATCGTTTCGAACGAACTTTCGCCTCGGAAGGTCTCGAGAATCTGCAGGCAAATGTTCGCCCGTGCTGATCGGGCTGATAACGGGCGATTTCGAACGATGAATAGAGTTTCCCCTCACTCACTCACGCGACGCGAGGGTCGGTTGCTAAGACCCCCCTATTTTCTAGAAGGTTCGCTGTCTGGCATGGATAATGAGTGAGACAGGCTATTCAAGGCGCAATCTGGGCTTAGCTGGCTCGGCGAAAAACGCGATTAGCCCAGCGAATCTAGGGGTGATCTTGAGGTGCCCTCCCAGAATCGCGATCAGGGCTGACAATAGGCGATTTGCCTTCTCTTTTCTGATCTTGAATCTGAAGGGTCACTAGAACACTCAAGGGGATGATGCATGCTGAAAAACGGGACAATGCTCGACCGGCACAAAGCCGAAACCGTGCCCCGACACCTAAGGCTCTTTCAGAATCAGTGCCAGACATGAGGTGCGTCTAGACATAAGGGGTCTTGCGCAACGGTTTTTGCGTTACAGGCGAGTGAGTTCGGAGTTTCCGAAACCATTGAGTAGCCAAGCCCGGAAATGTTCGCGGTCTTTCAACCCTGACAATCTGGAAATAGTGACTTTCAGGATTTCGTGGACTCTTCGTCTACTTGGAAACAAGTCTTCCCCTCTCGCTTCCCCAAAGGGTTTTTAGCTTGAGGCCTGGGGCTCCTCGAAGCTTCCGGTGAAAAAGCAGTGCCAGAACGAGGATACTCAGTTACGGGCCTGGACCCAGACCGTACTGTGAAGTGTTCTGGCCGCCAACTCCGCATATCCCCGAAAGCATCCGTGGAGCTCTGTCGAACGATCAGGGGAATGAAGCTCTCCGATGCGAAACGGCTTCTCGAACGCGTCATCGAGTTAAAACAAGCAGTCGCGTACCGTCGGTTTCACAAAGAGGTCCCGCATCGGCGACAGCTGAACGAGCATTTCTATGCGGGCCGTTTCCCCCAGAAAGCTGCTGGCAGACTCTTCAAGCTCTTAGAGGAGTTGGAGGCGAACGCTGAGTATCGGAATCTCGACACGGAACGGTTGAAGATAATTCATGCGGCCGCGCAGCGCGGGACCAAGGTTCCTAAGAGAAACCCGCGAGCCTTCGGTCGATCTGATCTTTTGCAGGGAACAATGACGCATATCGAACTTGTCGGCTACGAGCTGGAATAATCCTTGTCCGTTACCAAGTATTTTGTCAAAGATGTTTCTCGACGCCTCGAAATCGACGAGCACCTCGCGCTAGAACTGAAACGCGCAGGGTACAGCCACGTCGAGCTCACAAAGAGCCCCGTAGGCACGAGAGTCGTGATCTACGCTGCGAAACCCGGAATGGTTATTGGCCGAAGGGGCCAAAGTATTCGAGATCTAACAAAGGTTCTAGAAGACAAGTTCCATATCGAGAACCCGCAACTTTCCGTCGCGAACATCGAGGTGCCGGAGCAGGACCCCAAAGTCGTCGCGTCCCAGGTCGCCTCCGCCCTCCAGAGAGGAGTCCACTTCCGCCGCGCAGCCTACTGGGCCATCCAGAGAGTAATGGAATCACAGGCCCTCGGCGTCGAAATCACGATCCGAGGAAAACTCACAACAGAACGATCACGGTTCGAGAAGTTCAAGGCCGGCTACCTGCCCAGAGTAGGAGACCCGGTGCTGAAAAGCGTAAAGAGAGCAGTCGCCGATGTCCAGTTGAAGCAGGGCCTTTTCGGAATCAACGTTCGCATCCTACCCCCACAGATCGACTACATCGACAAGCCGATCATGCTAACGCCCCCCGCACAAACCACACCCCAACCGGCCGCATCAGCCAAGGAAGCTGAACCAGTCGCCGCTCCCGAGGTGGCAGTCGAGATAGAGACCCCGGCTGAAGTCGCGGTTGTCGTCGAAAACAAGGAGGAAGAGAAAACTGCCGATTCTGAGAAAGCGTGAACTTAACCAGATGCTCCCTGAAGAGCGGCGGAAGAAGGTAACAGAACTGCGAGCGGAACTCACTACAATTCGAACATCAGTAAAGTCAGGTGGAACAGTGGACAATCCAGCGCGAATACGTGAGCTCCGCAAGACAATCGCCCGCTTGTTGACAGCCCAGAACTCCCCCACGAAACCATCACCAGAGGCCGCGTAGACCGTGATCACATCACAGAACATTACCGCTCACGAATGGATCGGACTCAGAGTCAAGATCGCAAAATCCACAGACCCAACCATCCAAGGGCTAGAAGGCATAGTCCGAGACGAGACAATGAACACGTTCACCATAGAAACGAACGGAAAACGGTTACAGGTCCAAAAACAAAAAACAGTCTTTCGAGCAGAGCTCCCGAATGAGAAGGTTGAGGTCGACGGGTCTCTATTGCGGTTTCGGCCCGAGGACAGGGTGAAGAAGGGGCTGCGGAAATGGTAGTCCGAAACACGGGTCTCGACGTCAAGGCCCCGAAGACAGGTTGCAACGATCCTCTCTGCCCGTTCCACGGACACCTCTCCGTCAGAGGAAGAGTTTTCGAAGGAACAGTCGCGGGCTCGCGATCCCCCAAGACAGTCTCGGTCGAACGCGCATACCTACACTACTACACGAAATACAGCAGGTACGAGAGGCGAAGAAGTAAGACCCTCGCCCACAATCCGCCGTGTATATCCGCGACGGAAGGTGACAAGGTCACAATCGCAGAATGCAGACCCCTCAGCAAAGAAGTCAACTTCGTCGTCGTTGAAAAGACCGGAGGCGCAACCTAGTGCCCGCGCCGAAGACCCGAGCAGTCAGCGCCCGGGGAATGATAGAATACCGACCCAAAGTCGCACGAGGCCTACCAGTCGGCTCACGGATGACCTGCGCTGACAACACTGGCGCTAAGGAGTTGAAGCTCATCAACGTCCGCGGCTACCACGGCCGCCTACGACGAGTCCCAGCAGCATGCGTAGGAGACATGGTAATGATTACAGTCATGAAAGGCTCACCCAGTCTCAGGAAACAGGTCTTTCCAGCCGTCGTCGTACGACAGGCAAGAGCGATCCGGCGACCCGATGGCACACGTCTAAGCTTTGAAGACAACGCGGCAGTCATAATGACTCCTGAGGGTGAGCTCAAAGGCACCGAGATCCGGGGACCAGTGGCAAAGGAGGCTGCTGAGCGTTGGCCGAGAGTCGCGAACCTAGCGAGCACGGTGATCTAGAATGGCTAGTTCTAAGCCGTCCAAGCAGAGGAAGAAGTTCTTCAACGCTCCACAACACCGCCGACGCCGAATGCTCGCCGCCCGGCTCTCTGACGATCTTACCAAGAACCACAGGGTCCGACGGCTACCCGTAAGAACCGGCGACAGCGTCCGCGTCATGAGAGGAGACTTCGCAGGCCTCGAGGGAAAAGTCCAGCGAGTCGACTATTCCAACGGCAGAATCTTCGTAGAGGGAATGGCTCGAGAGAAATCCGCCGGCCTCTCCTCCCAGCTGCCCATTCACGTTACAAAGGTCCGCATAACCAACCTCAACCTCTCAGACAAGTGGCGCAGCGGACTATTAGCCGAGAGAGGAAAAACCCGAGAGGAATAAGACATGGCTAGAAAGTTCGGCCCCAGACAACTCAAACGAGAACCCTCACCAGGCTTCTGGCCAATCCACCGGAAAGAATACACCTGGGCACCACGAACAAGACCTGGACCCCACGCCCGCGAAAAAAGCCTACCCCTCATGGTAATCGTCCGCGAATCCCTTGGGCTCGCGAACATCGCCAAAGAGGCCATCAAGATCATAAGCGAAGGCAAGGTCAAAGTTGACGGCGTCGTCCGACGTGACCGCCGCTTCCCAGTCGGGCTGATGGACATCGTCCAGATCGAAGGGGTCCCACAAGCATACAGGGCACTACCGAAGCCTAACCGAGGATTGGTTCTCTCTCCCGCACAGGACAAGGAGGCCGCTTACAAGATCTGCAAGATCGTTGGAAAACAGAACGTGCCAGGTGGAAAGCTACAGTACAGCCTCCACGATGGCAGGAACCTGCTCGCCACGGCGAAGGACACGAGACCCGGCAGTGAGGAACTCGCTGTCGGAGGCGCCGTACAACTGAGCTTCCCTGCACAGAAAATAGTCAAGTACGTTCCCTTCCAAGTCGGAGCCCTCGGACTCGTCATCGACGGAAGAAACCAAGGATACTACGGAAAGATCACCTCCATCACCCCAGGCACGTACGCGCGCCGGAAAATCGTGAGAATAGAAACAGGAGCAGAAGGCTTCGAAACCCCCGCCGAATACGTGATACCCATCGGAACAGACGCACCGCTCGTCACATTGGAGAAGTGATTACCATGCAAACAACTGAGACTGTAGCCAAAACGAATCCGCTCTTGAGCATAAGGATCGAGAAGGTCACGATCAACATTGCCACCGGGAAATCAGGCGAGCCGTTGGAGAAGGCGAAGAAGGTGCTCAATCAGCTGACTAACAAGACCCCGACTACCAAGCTAGCCAAGAAAGCGATTAAGGACTGGGGAATCCGCAAGGGCGAACCTATAGCCACTGTCGTGACGCTGCGGCGTGATGATGCGGGCCAGTTCCTTACTCGAGCTCTCGACGCGGTCTCGAACAAGGTCAACGGTTCTTGCTTCGACGACTATGGCAATTTCTCGTTTGGAATCAAAGAACACATCGAAATACCAGGCACCAGGTACGTGCCGGAGTTAGGAATCTTCGGCGCCACCGTCCACGTCACCTTGGAACGGCCCGGATATCGGTTGAGACGACGGTCCATCCGTCCTGCGAAGATCGGGAAACATCATTACGTCTCTAAGAAGGAGGCTATCCAGTTCATCCAGGACAATTTCAGAACACAGGTAGGAAGCTGACAATCAGATGGCCAAGATAAAACCGAGAAAAGTCCGGAAATATGGAAAAGGGGCCAGACCATGCAAACGCTGTGGTCAATACGGACCTATCGTGAGAAAGTACGGGCTGAACTTCTGCAGACAGTGCTTCAGAGAAGTCGCCGTCGGCCTCGGATTCAAGAAGTACATGTGATCACACAATGGAACCAATCTCAAACATGTTCTCAGCCATACTCAACAATGAGCGGAGGCACAAACACGACTGCATCGTCTACCCCGCCTCGAAACTTATGGGACAGGTATTGCGGGTGATGCAAAAATACGGCTACGTTGGCGAGTTCGAGTTTGTCGACGATGGCCGCGGCGGAAAGTTCAA
>VBBT01000014.1 GCA_005881695.1 Candidatus Bathyarchaeota archaeon
TGGGCTCGGCAGGATTTGAACCTGCGACCTTCGCCGTGTCAGGGCGACGTCCTAACCAGGCTTCGCCGACGCTTCAACGGCGTCTTAGACGACGAGCCCCGATTGGGGGCGAGTCATGATGGCGTATCAAGTTTTCCCGGAGATTTGTTCGAGTGCCTTATCGAGATTCGCAATACAGCTTATACCAGTTTTACGCAGGAGCTGGCTCCTCATGAAGAGAAAAATATGCAATTTCACATTGGCGATTTCTCTGCTCGTACTTGTACTTGCGACCGTAAGCTTCTCCGCGCATGCCCAGCCGACAGTCCACTGGCGGCTCGACAAATCGGCCTACGCCCCTGGCGACTCGGGAACGATGACCATCACAATAATCAACACTAGCGGAAGTCCTCTCGCGATTCGCAATTTTACAGTGTACTATCCATGGGCAGGTTACGACACCAACGGGAAATGGCTCTCGAATGCCAACATCAGCTACGACCTCTCTCCATTCAAAGCCTTGACCACGACCGGTGCTAACAACTACTCGTACACGACGCCGCTGTTCAATGTCCCGTCTTGGTGGGGTATCAACAGTCCAATACAGTACAGTTGTCCCGGAAGCACCAACAACCGGCATGGTACATACTCCGGATGCATACTTCTCGGAACAAATTCGACCTCGCGTTACGAAGGACACGATTTCTTTGTGACAATGGCCCAAGCCTTCTACAACCCGTCATCGCTGTCTACAATTTCAGAATGGGTACCAGTTGCCAGTCTCGTAGTTCTAGTCATCGCGACGGCTTTTCTGGCCTTGGCTTGGGATAGCCTGCGTAAGCTTCCGAAAAAGTAGAGTCCCCCTCTCTTTTTCGCCTTCCTGTTCTTTTCTATGAGATGGATTAGCGGAAACTCTGTCAGATCGTGTGGCGAAGGCATTTTACCGGTGATGCTTGGGAGTGCCGGTCGGGCCCGTAGCTCAGTACGGACAGTAGCGTCGGCCCTCTATCGATCAGGGGAGAGCCGAAGGTCGCGGGTTCAAATCCCGCCGGGCCCGCCAGAAACTAGCCGTGATCTCTTTCTTTCTGCTGACCTACAATCAGATGCTCAATCGCCCTCAACTGTCGATGGAACCGGTGGGGCAATGCGTCCTTCAAGATTGCAAAGTCGGACGGTCTGAAGATGCTGAAGGCTCGGCTGATGGCGAGAAAGGCTAAGACAAACACGACGATCAGGATTGGTAGCCTACGAAAGGGGCTGAGGTGTCCTATGAGAAGGTCATCGACTATTGCCAGGGGAACTCCCACTCCAACTGCGAGAAGAACTGCGATGGGCAACGCGTTCTCTGTGTGCGTTTTCACTGAGGACCCCAAACTCCAGCGAGCCAAGATGACGGTTCCTGCAGCAAGCACCATTCTCCCTAGAGCCCCGCCTAGTGTTCCCAAGACTCCGACACTGAAGGCAACTGTGAGCAAGCCGACGGCAGTTGAGGCGAAGGTGACGATAAGAACTTGTCTTGTTCGGCCAATTGCCTGTAGGGATGTTGTGAGAATGGCTCCTTGCGCGGTGAAAATTGTGGCGAGAGCTAAAATGGCGAATATTCCGGCCTGGCTAATGTAGGTAGGTCCGTAGACAAGCTCGATTGCGGTGGGGGCGATAGCGGCGAGGGCTGCTCCCAGTGGTAGGACTGCGAGGTTGGTCAGTCTGAATGCTACGGCCAGCCGTTCCGAAACCGCTTGTGTTCCTCCGGCGGCGTGGCTTGCGGAGAGAGCGGGGTAGAGTGCTTGGGTTACTGGAATCCAGAGGACGGAGAGGAAGCTGACGCTGGAGACGATCAAGTAGTAGGCGCCGGTGGTTGAAAGTTGACCAATGATTGCTTGTAGAATGGTAATGTCGCCGTATTGTTGGCCGAAGGCGATTAGGGCGGATCCGAAGACGGGTAGGCTAAACGCTAAGAGTGGTTTTATGGGATGTGAGCTTCGCTCTGGTAGCTGTTCGTGCCAGAGATACGAGGAGAGGAGTACCGCGGCGAGCCCGCCTATGAGCCATCCTGAGACGATTCCTGTTACACGATATCCTAGATAGGCCAGTATGAGTCCGAGACCGCGGCTGAAGGGAATGTAGAGTGCGTTTTGGTAGAGGTTCCGTGCGTAGGCTCCGACCCCGATGAAATAGGCGCCATAGACGAGGATTAGATCCAGCAGGAAGCCGGAGAAAAAGGTCAAGATAAGGAGAGTTCCAGCGTCAGACCTGCCGATAACCGAGGGTCCGATTAGGGGAGAGATGAACCCGGAGATCGCGAAGCCTACGGCTCCGACCAGGATGGAAAGTCTCAGGACCGTTCTTGCTACTGCGCCGGAGGTTTGGCGGTCGCCCTTTCCAATGTTACCTGAAATATAGCGGGTTGCAGCCGAGGGCAGTCCTAGCTGTGTCAGAGCGACAAATGCGGCTTGGGCCGCGAGAAGCAGGGAAACTTGACCAACCTCGTCTGGTCTCAGGATTCTCGCGAGGGCAACGTAGAAGATCAGGTAGGTTGTGTAAGTGATGATCTGCTGGGTTGTGAGATACGCGGTGCCTCGCGGAACGTTGTAGACTTCGCCGGCCTTGGACATGACTCGTTATCCGTGCCCGTCATCGGCGGAGTTCTTCTAGATTTCGGTCGAAAACTGACTGGATGAGGTCAGGGAGTTTGACAATATTCCAAGACACTTAGCCTCGAAAAAATGTGTCAGGTAAAGTGTTGCCAGCCTCGCGCTTCAACCGTAATTTGCTTTCCTCCGATCTGAGCCGCGACCCCAAAACGTTTCTTCTCGACTATCCCTATCTTCCTCAGCGATGGAACACGTCTTTTCAGCTTGTTGAAGCTCCGCGGTTTGACCGTCACTACGAGTTCGTATTCTTCTCCTCCGTAGAGCGCGAGTTCCAATGCGGAAAGTCGGTGATCTTTCGCATATCTCTCCACTTCGGTAGCGATTGGAATTGTATGGAGGTTGATTCCGACACTGCTTGCCTCTGCGATCTGGTGGAGGCTCCAGGCTAGGCCATCGCTTGAATCAATGGAACTACTAGTTCCATGGCTCTTGGCTAGAATGATTCCTTGTGTCAACCGAGCCCTCGGCCAGCGCACAGCTTTGACAAGGGTCGGGTATTTCGCGAGATCATTCTTCCTCTTGGAGATTAGAATCCTCAGGCCGGCGCTTGATCTCCCGAAGGGTCCTGTCACGGCGACTATGTCCCCTGGTCTTGCTCCCTCTCGTCGAACCAGAGTCTTGGGGTCGGCAAACCCAACTCCGGATATGTCTAACACAAGATCGTTTGCCTGGTTGGTGTCTCCACCGATGATCTTGCAGTGGTATTCTCGTGTTGCTTGGCCGAGACCTTGGGCTATATCTTGGACTCTCTTTTTTTTGGCGGGTGCTGGAAGTCCGAGGGAAACCATCAGGGCTTGTGGTTTGACGCCTTTTGCGGCGAAGTCGCTGACAGTTGCGACGACGGCTTTTCTTGCCGCTTCTTGAGCTGTCATTCCTGGTGGGATGTCAGTGCTGCCGATGAGCATATCGGTTTTCACGATGATCCAGGTCTTTGGTGAAAACGGGATTGCGGACACGTCATCATCGAAGCCTAGTGGTGTCCCTGGTTGGCCTGTGAATTGGTTTGTGAGTATGCGAATAATTTCGTGTTCTGTTAGACTTTTCATCTAGGAGCAGGATGGTCGATTATGGTAGGAGCTTTAAGTCAAAGCGTTGTCGAGCGTTGGCTTGGTGCCTCGGTGGCTCAGCCTGGTAGATGTTTCTCGACACCGGAGAGCATCCGCCTCGTAAGCGGAAAGGCATGTCTCTCGTGCCCCGCAGGGTCGCGGGTTCAAACCCCGCCCGAGGCTCACCTAGGCGCCAACAATCGCACAAGACGGGCCCAGAGTCACGAGCTGCTAGCCTAAATCCCGGATCTGGAGCCACCTAGAGTAGGCACTTTATTCATCTACGACGGATGGCGGCACGACCAAGTTCCTTACGCGATGAGAACAAGGCAAGGTGGACCGGTCTTCCAGTCATTCGATTGTCTAGGCGCGAAACCAGAGGCTCCAGTCTTACGTGTCCGAGATGCGGGGAGAGACTCCAATCGGACAGGAGACTGAGACGTAAGCTCTGGTGTAGTGGCTGTCGAATAGTAATGGACCGAGACAGGGTAGCAGCTGTTAACCTGGCTCGGCGGGGACGGGTGAGGCTCGCACGTTCCCGGCCTCCCATCATACTAGAGGCACAAGGCAGGGCAAGTGAAGCAATGAAGGGGAACCTGAAGCCTACGGTAATCCCCGGAGTCGATGCCCTGAAGCTAACTCAACCAACGAAGAGTTAACAGAACCCCCTGTGAGATCATGTGTCGTGGCGGGTTGTCGTCCACATTCCGATTAGTTTCACTATGACTATCCGGGTTAGTCTACTCCTTTTCAGTATTGCATCACATTAGTAGCTCTTCATGGAGAATACTGTAGACCTCTCTTTCAAGAGATACTCAGTCATCCAGATTTCAGGGGAGCTGGTTCTCGTTTTTTTCGCGTCAACCAAACCAATAGTCTTAACGAAACCGAGTTGAAAGAGGCAGAAACTTGGTGAAGACAGGAAGCGGAATAGTTGAGGGCCTTTCCATCCTCCTTCTCGCCGCGGCTATCATGGGATCAAGTGGTAGCATAACGATCCAGAATGGTCCTACAGAGCATTTCCTCTCAATGATTTCCGGTTTTCCGACGAATCCTTTCTACAATCCCAACTATGGCTACTCCAACTTCCATTACGCCGTAGGAGGTGCGTCCGGAGAGGATCTGGTCCCCATCGGAGTCTACTCCAATACAGCTGGCGGAAACCTGATCTGCGGAAAATCCTGCTCCAATGACACTCTCTATAACGCAGCCCAGGGAACCCTTTACGTCCCGATCGGGCTCGCCTCGGATCACGTCGCCTACAATGATTGTGTCTCGATAATCTGCGGGATAAACCTGGCAAACTGGAGCTACAAACTCCCTATCGGTATACCAGATTATTGCAGCGGCCAGCCCACAAGCCTCCCGGGACTTGACAATTCCAACAGATGCTATGATGTTAGAGGGTTCGACCTTCAAGGAGGGGTCACAGGCGCAAATGGAGGAATCCTTCTGACATCCTCTAACCCAGCCGGAGACCCTACATGCACCAACTACAACGGTGACACACCTGACAAAGGGAATGTTCCCTCCAATAGCTGTTGGGCCGCGGATTATGCGGTGGTACAAGCAGCCCAAGCCGTCAACCCGCCGTGCATCTCGGGGGTCACTGCATGCATATTCAGCTCATCTGTAACTGCCACAAGCAATACGACAGTAGCCAACCCAATCATCAATGGCAGACAGTACAGCGGAACCTTCGTTCAGCTTGGGACACAGATCACTCAGAAGACGTGGTACATTTATCGCGAGATAACAAGTCTAGCCATCCAGATCGTACCCCCCACAATTACCTTACTCTGCACAAAAACAAATGCTGGTGTCGCCAACGTCTGCACTGGCTCAAACGCTAACGTTTGTGGTCTCTTCGGCGTAGGCAAATGCGACCCAATGCCCTCACTTATCGGTGCACTGCCGACCTTTCAGAAGGATATCAACGCCGTGTCTCTTCTCACCAGTACACGAATCAGTTTTGGCCTCAACGTGGTTGGATTTGGCGGGCTCTCCTGTAGCGAGCAAGACCTTTCCTCAGGAAACTGTTGGTATGGAATAGTCGGGGCCTGGATCGGAGGACAGGGAATTCAGACAGCAGGCTGTACAGGAACCAACTCATGCAGTTTCGGCGTCACCGGCCAGCCACACGCCCAGCTTCCAATCTTTCAAAACGCCCAGTTATCGCGACCAGCAACGATCCCGCCTGTCGACCAACTCGTGAATCTCGCCCAGCTAACGAACAAGACAATGTCAGCAGTAGTTGCAGCCAACACTTACTCCCAAGTTTTCACTTATATAGACACTCAGAATCTCGGAGTGCAATACGCCTCGACGCCCGCCAGTTGCACCCTAAATAGCTTGAACCAATGCTTTGACGCACCTCCCCCGTTGATCGTGAACGTACCGATAGTCTACGACATCATAGGCTCACAAAGCCTCGCAAACTGGCTGTACAAGTATCCGGGAATACCGCCCAATGGCGGGACAACATCGGGATTTGTATCTGGCCGGGTAATCGACGCCTCGAGCAAGAACATCTTCGAGCAGTATTCTCCGTTAGTCGGAGCTTGTATCGGAGTCGGAGGACCCTGTTCGGGTCAGCCAGCTCAGATTCAGCAATCGACCGATACCAATGGACAGTTCACTCTCAGCAACATCCCACCTGGAACTTACACGATATGGGCTACTTATCCCGGATACTTCAACATCTTCCGAACCAATGTCATTGTTTCGGTCGGAGCTACGACTGACGTTAATTTCGCAATGTCACCGGTTAGTGCTCCCGGACTATTGTGTTTGATTCCACCCATAGCTAACCCACTACCGTTCCAGCCTCCTATGTTTAGCGGACTTTGTCTTCCGTCTTGGACTGTCTGGGCTGGAGGCAGCATAGTCGCGGGGCTATTCCTCATATTCGCATGGAGCTATACCGCACCTTCCAGAGCAACGGCTAGAATCATCAGACTAAACCCTAGAAGGCGTCCGCATGAGGAAAACACGGTGAGCAGAAATCGCTGAAGAGAGATACCACACCCTACATCGAGCCAGTCCACGGCTCCCACGAATTGGGCTAGAAAAAAGGGGTCTGAACTCAGAACTGCATCCACGCCCGAGGCTCCAAAAAACCAACAAGCGCAGATCCTTTGGCATCATTACCTTTTGCGGGAACCACTTTGCGTCGCGAGACGCGTTCGCTAAGACCCCCCTCCTGGAGAGGTCACTTGCTGTCTGGCATGTATTATGGGCGAGTCTCATGATTCAGGGCGCGTTCCGGGCTTGGGTCGGATAATGGATGATGGGATTTCGTCGGGGGGATCCCGAACGTTTGGAGGGAAGTCTAGGGACCCCCTCTCATTTTCAAGATCAGGGCTGAAAATGGGCGATTTTCTCACCTCTCTCTTTCTCCGAGCGCTTAGCAACGTGGAAATCGGCGTCTCGAGGTATCGAGGGCGCTTTTTTTTCTCGAAGGAAAAAGCGGTTTTCCAGCGGCTTCGGCATTTTTTCGATATCGTTTCTTCGGGCTTTTCTTGGCCACGTCACCGATGGCGACGAGTCGGAACCATCGTTCATATGAGATTCGCGTGTCCTTTGGTGGATAGGTCGCAAACGACGGATGGAAAGGTTTCTGGAGCCCCTCTGAATCTCCGATAGAGAGAGCTATCTTTAGAACCATGCTCACACGGGATTGTTCGAGAAAGACTGACAGGAAGGCAGGGGATTGGAAAAACCTCGAGAGTTCGAATTTGTGACTTTCGATTGTTATGGGACCCTGATCGACTGGGAGACGGGCATCCGGCGCGCTTTCAAGCTGGCCCTTGAAGGGACAGGACTGAGCCAAACCCAACAGGGTGAACTGTTCGAGCTCTACCAGGAGGAAGAGAAGAGGATTGAAGGCCAGATGCCTTACCGACCGTACCGGGAAGTTCTATCGCTAGCAGCATCAGGGGCTGCTAGAAAATTCGGAAAGAACATTCCGGAAAGGCTGTCAAGTCTTCTTGCAGAGCAGCTGCCAAGCTGGGCTCCCTTCCCCGATACGAACCCTGCCCTCGAGAGGCTTTCAACAGAGTACGTGTTGGGAATATTGTCGAATGTCGATAATGACCTTCTTGAGGGGACACTGAAACATTTTACGGTTCCTTTCGACCTTGTCGTGACTGCTGACCGTGTGAGATCCTACAAGCCTGAGACCGAGCACTTTGAAGAAGCACGTAGGACTATCGGAGCTGACAGAGGATGGCTTCATGTCGCAGCAAGCCTCTACCACGATATTGAACCTGCTTCACAGCTCGGAATCAACACCGCATGGATCAACAGAAAGAATAGTCCTGAAGGAAAACGGCTCAAAGGCAGGATCGTCAAAGAGGCCAAAGACCTGACCCAGCTGGCAGATTGGCTCGCACCCTGAGGATAGTGCGAGTCCGCAACGGTCTCCCAAAGGGCGGGGCGAGGAAAAATCGACCACCCGGGGGGTCGAGAAAGCATGCTTATTTTTGAAAAAGAAAGTGGCGAATGAAACATCGTTTGTTCCGAAGAAAAGAATATGCCGTTCTAAAAAAGGGGGATTTGACTACTTTCTCGGACGTCTATGGGAATCACTCGCGCCACACAGGTCACTCAAGGAAGCCGTTTTTTCGAGAATGTGTTTCTGTCCATCAAGTGGATCACAGCACCGTCTGGGCTCGGACCACTTGGGGATTTCGCGGATCCCAGCACGAAAAGTCCCTTGAGGCTCCGAGTGTTTGTTCAGATCGTGAATGATGCTGGTAAAGGCGGTATATCTGCGGCTCCCTATTGTCATCTAAAGATGTCTAGCCGGAAAGACCGGCCCGTGTACCACAGAGGTTATAAACGAAATGGGATAGCGCGGTTTGGAGCGATGGAGTCGTTAGTAGAGTCTCCAACCGCTGAGCCGCGAGGATGTTCAGACGGAGATGAGTTTTTTTTCCTCAAGCTCTTCCTCCGTTACGGAATGGATTCAGCCTCGTCGGCGGGAGCGGCCCCCATTGAAACAAAACTCCTTGGAGTCGAGAAACTAGTAGAAAGACTAGGTTTCTACTCCAGCCCTGCTATCCATCGAGTTCTTTAGTCCAAGGGCCGTTCCGGACGCCAGCAAATATTGCGGTTTCGTTGGAGAGCGGAGCTTCTGCACCAACACTTGCTGCTGCGTGAAAGTCGCACAATCTCTCCACGAATTGGCGAACCCTCGCGCCAAGTCCACGCAAGACTGCAGTGGTAACTGGGCACCTCAACTCGCTCCTCAGTTACGATGTTTGGTGGCGACTGTTCCGAAAATATGGGCTATACTAGCTCTTGCGGAAGAACTCGCTCACAACAAAGAGTCTGGTTCTCTTTCGGCAAAGCGAGCGGACCGTTCGGCTCGGGCCATCGTTGTCCCGACCGAGGTCGTGAAATGAAATGTTGAGAATCAAAACGAGACATGTATCCCTAGATCCGCACGTGCATCACCGTGCTGCTCGGCTCAAACCTAATGGAGGCCCTTGAGAGACTTGCCGAAGAACCCATCTATCAACAGAATGATCAAGGATCTGCTGATAATAGGCTTCGTCTTGCTGGGCTCGCTGGCAGCTCCACTGGCCCCCTCCAATAATCAGTCTCACATTCCTAGCATTATCCAGACCTTGTCTGCTAGTGCCCCGTTCGACCACATGGTTACTATTCTAATGGAAAACCAGGGTCTCTGTAGCATATACGTTGGGTGTGGCGGGTCAGCCACATATATGAGCCAGTTAGCTGACCAAAATGTCCTGGTAAGGACTTGGGGTACTACTAGTCACCCAAGCGAAGGAAACTACATCTCGCTAATCGGAGGAGACAACTTCGGTCATACAAGCGATGGGTATTGCTGCTGGGGAATAACAGCTCCAAACATCATTGACAGAATCGAGTCAGCTGGACTCACATGGAAAGCTTTTGCTGAAGATGCTTCGGGTTCGGGTACCTGCAGCTTCAAGCCGCCAAGAGGAGCAGACCATTTCGCTTTTCTGACATTCGCTGACATGAATACTCCCACAAGATGCGCGAACTTCCTAACGACCACATCATCATCTGACCCAGAATTTGTTGCCGCAATGAATATCCCAAACCCGCCCAACTATATCTGGCTAACACCCAACGACTGCAACAACATGCACGATTGCAGTATCGCGACAGGCGACTCTTACTTGGCAACACTTGTCCCCAAAATTCTTTCAAGCACAGAATTTACCAGTACAAAAGCTGCTCTGCTTGTAGTCTACGACGAAGGCTATACGCAATGCTCTAACACCGGAGGAACTGGGGAGTGCGTCTACGCATCTTTCATTGGACCTGCAGCAAAGAAGGGGGTACAGCTCAGTCCGACCGGCGCATCTCATTACTCCTACTTGTCAACTATCGAAGCAGCGTGGGCACTGACTTCACTTACTTCCAATGATGCAGGCGCACCTAACTTGCTTAGTGCTTTTGGTGCAGTTTGCGTAACCAACTGTCCTCTCGCGACAAGCTTCACTTTCCTTCCCTCAAATCCATCAGTGAACTCGCCGGTTACTTTTACGGCCGTAACGACAGGTGGAACTTTGCCATACAATGTTAGCTGGAGCTTCGGCGATGGGGGAACCGGAACAGGAGTTATTGTAACTCACACTTACACTTCGGCACAGTCGTTCACGATCACAGAGACTGCGAAAGACTCGTCCACGCCAACGCAGACCTCCACAAGCTCTCAGTCTGTCACAATCTTCGCAACGCCCCCGTTATCCACAACCTTCCAGGCTTCCTCCTCCTCACCTCAGGTTGACCGAACTGTAACGTTCACGGCTTCAGCGACAGGCGGAACACCGCCCTACACTTACACGGTGGCGTTTGGAGACGGCGGGACTGGAGCCGGAAGCTCTGTAACCCACGCTTACTCTGCCGCAGGACCATACACTGCCACGGCGACGGTTACGGACTCGGCCTCGCCAGGAGCAAGCATCTCAGCAAGTGTCATACTCAACGTACAGGCTTTGATCCCGCCCACGCTAGCTGTTCCAGGAAACCAGACCGTCGCTGCAGGAATGTGGATCAACCTTACGGTCACAGCCTCATCCGTCGACATAGGCGGTACCGTTACCCTTTCGGTAACAGGGCTACCAGCGGGTGCAGCCTTCGACCCGACAACCGGGCTCTTCTCCTGGAGACCCATCGCGACCCAGGCCGGGTCTTACACGATCGTTTTCACGGCCGCGGACAGCAGCTATCCTTCCACACCAACGAGCAAACCAATGGGGATTCAGGTAAACCAAGCCGCCCCCGGAGGGTCTAATGGAGGAAACGGGGATTCAGGAAGAGACTCGATCGGGAGCTGCACCCTATGCGGAATATTTCCCAAGAGCGCCACCACGATCGGTCTCCTCGCCATCGGGGGGCTTCTCGGACTGGTTGCCTCGCTTGCCGCCCTTACAATCAGAGCTCGGGCGAGTCTGGAACGAGCAAAGCGACGCCTAGGAAACTGAACGTCGAACCTGGACTAGAGCAGGTTCCCAGGCGACCTTGCTGAAGGTCCCACCCCGATCGCCTCTCGTCTACGGAGACATTAATGACCCATTTTTTGGCCTTGCTTGAGAATTGAAACTCTTCCAGATGCAGGAGAGTTTCGAGCTGGACACCCCAAGCCAGAGATATCCAGCTACGAACCGGCCCTTGTACCATACGCGTCATGAACGAAACAGGTGGGATAAATGCGGATTGGAGCGATGGAGTCGTTTAGGGGTATCTCCACCCGCTGAGCCTCAAGGCTCTTCAGCACCGGGGATGAGTTCTTTTTCCTGAAACTCTATCTTAGATCTACGATAGATTCGGCCTCGCGGGCGGGAGCGGCCCATTGAAACACAACTCTTCGGAGTCGAGAGGCAAAGTAGAAAGACGCGGTTTCTACTCCAATCCTTCTATCTTCCCGGACCTTTAGTATAGAGGCCGTCTCGGAAACTGCAGGCTTGTCGCTTCCGTTAGAGAGCGGAGCACTCCTCAGGCTCTGCTCTCATTGGTGTCGCTTGCGCTTGGAGCGGGGCTGAGAATTCTGAGTCCACGCAAGACTGGAGTGGTAACTGGGCACATGAACTCGATCCTGAGACAGGAAGTTTGGTAGCGCCTATACCGAAAATGTGCCTTATAGTCTCTTGCCGAGGAACTCGCTCACAACAAAGAGTCTAGTTCTGCGTCGGCAAAGCGAGCAGACCGTTCGGCTCGGGCCATCCTGATCCTGCCCGAGGACGTGAAAGAAAGTTGAGAATGAAAACAATACTCGTATCGCTAGATCCGCACAGGCAGCATCAGGCTGCAAGGTTCAGACTAGGAGGACCTTGAGCTTGAGAGTACGCTTACTAGTCGTTCTGCTCATCATCGGAATAATCGCCGTCCCTGTTCTGCCTCAAGCGCACGCAGCAACCGGAACCAACTTCGACAACGTGGTCATTGTTGCCATGGAGAACCAGAATTATGTAAATGTCATGGGCAGCGGGACTGGAAGCTCCAATGCTCCTTTCATAGCGAGCCTATTGCAATATGGTAGCACGATTCCAAACTATCACAGTTACGGGGCCGGAGCGTTTAGCGGCGATACTATTAGTGGTTGTTCGGCAGCTTGCTATGTTGCTTTAGTTTCGGGTTCTACACAAGGAGTTTCTGATGGATATTGTTGTATTACTCATCCAACCTTAACAGATAGTATAGTTAGCGCAGGTGGCACGTGGCAAGCTTACTGTGAATTTGGTTGTCCTCGTGGACCGGATCACTTTCCTTTCTATGATTCCTCTGGTGCGCTTCTTCCTAACACGTTCGCAGGCAGCAGTGTTTCTACCACTGACTTCTTTAATGCGGCTAACTCTGCTTCGCCCGCTTCATTTCTCTGGTTTACTCCAACAGATAGTCACAACATGCATGATAACAGCATTCAGTCAGGAGATGCATACCTCCAAAGCTTCTTGGTCGGGTCTGGAACATTTGCAAATCCAAGCGCAGGTTCCTTACTCTCAGCAAGTCTATTTCACTCAAGCCACAGAGTATTGCTTTGGCTATGGTGGGATGAATATGACCCATCACCTAACTTAGAGATCGGCTTTAATGGAGCTCAGGTGAAAGCTGGCTACATTTCCACCAGCAACAACTACGACGAATATTCTACTCTGCGTCTGATAGAGAACAATTGGGCTCTCCCCACTCTAGCCGCCAACGATGCCGCTGCCGGGCCGATGACCGAGATCTTCGGATCCTCGACACCTCAACCTCTAGCAACGAGCTTCACATCATCCCCGTCAACACCTATCGTGAACCTGCCAATCACCTTTACAGCGACACCAACTGGTGGAAAATCGCCCTACACGATCACCTGGAACTTTGGGGACGGCTCGACAGGAACAGGAGCTTCTATCCTCCACACATTCTTGACCACCAAATCATTCACTGTAGCGGAAACCGTGACCGACTCATCATCTCCATCACAGACTGCGACTAGTTCCAAGACCGTAGCTGTCACAGCCACGCCTTCCCAGCCCACCGCTACCTACACACTTTCCTTCCAAGGGTTTGACTTTGATGGTGCAAATGAAGAGACAATCACCATGAACGGTGCGTTGGTCGCTAGTGTCCCATCGGTGCTCACGACCGCGAACGGGGCCACCTGGATTTCGTTCAGTTTTGACATTACAAGGTTCGTGGTTACTGGGACGAACACGCTGTCATTCACTCATGCTAGCTTTGACTGTCCGTATTCCGACCAGGTGCGGAATCTCGTCATAGCCAACCAGACTCTTACGGTTTATAGTAACGCAACAGCAGAGAACGTCAATATTGCAACGAATTGCACGAACACCTTGACTTACCACTTCGTAAACCAAGCAGCCTCTGGAGGGTCTATTGGAGGAAACGGAGGTTCAGGGGGAGGCTCGAATGGAAGCTGTGCCCTCTGCGGAATATTCCCGAAGATCTCCACCAGCATCGGTATTTTCGTTGTTGGAGGACTTCTTGGACTAGTTGGTGCCCTCGCTGTTCTCACAGTCAGGGCTCGGGCGGGTCTAGAACGAACAAAGCGACGGTTAGAAAATTGAAGGTCGAAACGAGACTGGAATCCATAGGTTCAGACCCGCGACATCACGGTGCTCGGGTTCGGTTGAGGAAGACCTCAACATTGAGAGCTCACTTACTGGCTGCCATTCTGGTTATTGGAATGATCGCGGTGCCTGTTCTGCCGAGTGCACATGCAGCCGGTGGGATCAGCTTCGACAACATAATTATTGTCGCCATGGAGAATCAGAATTATGCTGACGTGATGGGGAACGGCGCAGGCAGTACCAATGCTCCATTCATCGCAAGCATGCTGGCCGCAGGCGGGACTATTCCCCTCTACCACGGTTACGGTGCCGCTGGAAGGAGTATCATGGGATGCTCCGCCGGATGCTACACGGCATTCATCTCAGGCTCAGACCAGGGAATATTAGACGGATATTCATGTTGCATAAACGCACCGACTCTCGTGGATGGAATGACCTCTGTAGGTCTAAGCTGGCAGGCATATTGTGAAAGCGGATGCCCAAGGGGCAACGACCACTTCCCATTCACAGGATTTGCAAGCATAGCCAATAGTCCAAACATATTCGCTAGCAGTAGTGTTTCAACAGCCGACTTTGTGGCGGCCGCAAGTTCGGCAAACCCTCCTAACCTATTGTGGTTCACCCCAACAGACAACAACAACATGCACGACAATAGCATACAGACCGGGGACACTTATCTACACGATTTTCTTGTTGGCTCAACCGGAAGTCTAACCAGCGCGGCAAGCGGGTCCCTTCTAGCCAGTAACCTCTTCCAGCCAGGTCACAGAACATTATTGCTTCTCTGGTGGGACGAGTATGACCCAGCACCGATCCTATTCTACGGGACAGCGGTCAAACACGGATTCATTTCTCCCAGTGACGTCTACGACGAGTTCTCGATTCTGCACCTGATGGAAAACAACTGGGCTCTTCCAACTCTGACCTCCAATGATGCGGCTGCCTCGTCGATGACTGAGGTCTTCGGATCGTCAACTCCACCTTCTGGAGGCTCAGGTGGAGGGTCCACGGCGTCAGGTGGCGGTTCGAGCGGGAGCTGCCTGTTGTGCAGTCCCTTTCCTGGAATCTCCAGCACCGTGTGGCTAATCGTCATCGGCGGACTCGTGGGACTGGGTGCCTCGCTTACCCTTATCACGATTAGAGCGCAGGCGAATTTGGCTCGTACGAAGCGAACGATGAAATTGACCTAGTGCCAATTATCCAACTGGCCAAAGAACTGACTCAGCTAGCGGATTGGCTCACACCCTGAAGAATACGGCGAGTTACAAAGGTCTAGCGAAGACGTCGCGCTCGAAAATCGACTGCCCTAGGCGGTCGTGAGAAGCACGGTTATTTTCGAAACCGGATAGTTGGGTTTGGAAGCCCAAGATCTAGCTTCGAGAGTTTCTCTGTGCTGGGAAGGAGCCTCGGTCCAAATATAATAGTCTCACGATATGACTTCAACATGAACCAGTGTGGTTACATTTTCCCCGTATTGCTCTGTCTTCTGAACGCTGAGATAGTACGTTCCGCCCTGCTGAACACTAACGTTGAAGCCACCCTGAGTCGTGTTTGTAACCTGCTTGTCAAAGAGGTAAGTGGTCGCGGCCTGGTTCTGCTGATACCAGAACGTTACAAAGACTAGATACTGGACGGTGCGGACTGTTATGTTGACGTTTCTGTTTCCGAGAACATAGAGGTCGAATTGCCATTGATGATTCTCCTTTAGCGTCAGACTATCATCTACTAAGACCCTCGGAACGTACTCGGAGTAAACATACGCCGCAACCGCTGAAACTATGATCACTGTCAAGAGAATGCCGAGCGTCAGAATCTTGTATCTCTTCTTCAATGCCTGGTCACATGATCACTTTAGGTGAGAAACCATTGCAGGTGGCACCCAACACTGAAAGCTTTGAGAGGACAGAGAGAAGCAGAGGAGTTCTGATCCGGTAGTTCTAACGGCTGTGTTGTTGAGATCATAGACAAATTCTGTGAAATTCTGAAACTCAAGGAACAATGTAGGGGGACTCGTCCGGTGATACCAGGAGACGAAATCGCAGTCGGCAAGCCCCTGTTGCTTAGCTCTCTGCTGTGTCGTGATGTTCATGCTTTCCAACCAAGCGCACTCGTTATTCGGCTGCAGGGGGCTCATGGAGAAAGCCGTGCCGTTTGGAAGAACCAAGTACTGGAATTCCACCAGCTGAAAAGCTGACGGGGCGGTGAGCATGCGAACGATGACGTAGGATGAGACAAACAGCGAGACAATCAATATGATCGCAAGAAGATGAGCACGGGTTAGGTTGGGTCGACCTTCCGGGACAGCGGGCCGACCACTGGGTCTTGGGATGACGCGGAGACTAATGACGAGATATGTGATTGTTCCAACTGCAAGAACGATGAGTAAGTATCGGGAAGCCGGGATATTATTCAGAACGAATATCAGGAAAAGGAAGACTGCGATGAATGAGAGGAGAAACAGTTTGAACAGGTTATTTAGTTTCCATGTTTCGACCAAACAACTAGACGCCTTCTAACTGTATGTCACGAGACACTGCGCGCAGGATTGTTCCACAACCTGTTAGCTCCAACCCCATAACCGCAAAGTCGGTTGCCAAGCCATTTAGCGCGATACCAAAAACGATCGCGGCAATTCCAAAGCAAGCATAGCTTACGATGTGGAAGAACTTTACAGTGGTATCTGCTTTCCTATGACGTTCAGTTGCGTCGGGTATGTTACGCAACGAGATCATTCGACTTACTGCGTTTAGAATTGTTCCGATGTCCATGGCTCCGAGGGCGAGCACAATGAAATCGGTTATCAGATAGAGTGTTAGCATACTGAGGGAGATTACTGCGAGAACGAAGAAGACAATACTCAACAGATTATAAAATCGAACTGTTGACTCAACTTTTGACTTTGATTCAGAGGTCTCGTCCAAGTCTTAGATCACTATGTTAGCCGGGCTCTCGATTCCCATGTTCATCTTCATTTCTTCTACATAAAAACTGGGAGTATGAGGGGAATGACTTGATAGGAAAAAAGAGGGTGAAGGTGGTTTGAGAGTTGGCGGTCTCAACTCATACTAATGTGACTGTGACGGTCACCGTGATTGAGTGCGATATTGTGCCGCTGCTGGCTGTGATAGTGGCCGTGTGGGTTCCAGGTAGTGTTGGAAGTGATGTGGATACGGTTAGCGTTGATGTTGCTGTTCCGTTCGGTGTTAGGGTGATGCTTCCTGGGTTGAACTAGGCTCTTGGATCGTTCTGAGATAACGATGCTGTGGCAGCAAGATGGCGGCAGGCAGGGAGTAACGGTTGCTCCATCGACGGAGAGTGCGCATGAAGGCAACAGGGAGGTATAGGATCATCAGCACCATCACCAGTGCTGTGGCTGTAATTGCAATGTTTCGTTTTGAACGGTTCCGAGTTCCGTCTTGCACTTTTTTTATCATCTCTATTTCCCAGAAAGAGGAAGGGAGCCGAAGTATTTGTCCAGTCCGTCCACAAGAGACCAGAAAATAACACAACTGATACATGGATTACGCGCCCGATTCCGGCGGTATCCAGGGTCCCATTATGCAAAATGCCATCCCGTGACTTCGACCGAGATCTTTCCATTCGCGTCGAAGGTATCCATGTTTGAAACGTGTTAGGCTCTATGGTGGTAGAGTCAACGTTTTCTCAATTTGATCCTATCCATCAGTTTCACCAACAAGTCTCCTCTCTGGCTTTGCTTTGCCCAGATGACTCCACGGTGGGGGCAATTGGGCCTCGTGTGGGTTGGTAGGATCCAATCCTCGAGGATTTGACTTTCAGGTCTAACTCTAGCTCCTTCAGCACTAAGTCTCCATTTTCTAACCTCGTATAACTTGTGACGAAGAAGCATCCGCACTCAGTGCATGCCTGAAGGTTTACTCGAACAAGGCTATGAGTGTGATTCTCATTTTCGCTAGAGCTTTTTTCGTTCGCTAACAGTTCCCGACGCCTGATCTAGGCGCCAGAAATTGTTCTGGGCGGTTCGGCTCTGTTGGGTGCCGCATGTGCTAATTCCCCAGCTTCCAAAATCCTCTGTGGGTTTGTTCGCCGGCGGGTATCTCTAACGCTTCTGGGAGTTTGACCTGCACATTGCGGTCTTCGTACAGAGATCTCTTCGAAGCCTCCAAGAGCCGAACAACGCCTGCTCCAATCGTCCCATCGGCGATGTTGGTGTACGCCACTGCCCGTCTCTTCTGTTCAACGCACTGGGCGAAGTGAAGGATCTCCTCGCCCAACGTATTGCTCGGAACGACCGGTATCGACTCGGTCCCGTCGGGTCTTTGGAGAATTAGCTTCTGATCAAGACAATCTAGTGTAGCCACTGCATCGCTGCCTACGACTGTTACCTCTCTGCGCTTTTCGTAGTCCAACCAGCTCAGTTCTATGTTTGCTACGATGCCATTTACGTATTCGGCGGTGATGAAGGCGACTTCGTCGCTTGTTTGGCCTCGATAGCCTCTGCTTCTGCAAGAGATCTTTGCCGGCCACAAATCGAGGAGGTCGTTACAGATATCGAATGGATGCGGGCCTAGGTCGGTTATTACATCCCTTTCTTTCTGGGGTGGAAGGAGACCAGTCCATCTTAATCGCAGGTAGTAAGTGTCGCCTAACACTCCGCTGTCGACTACGCGTTTGAGTTCCCTGACTCCGTTATTGAACCTGTGAAGATGTCCCGTTGATAGGACTCTGTTGTTGGTCTGTGCGAGCCTTACAAGTTCGTTTGCTTCCCTAGTTCTTAGTGCGAGGGGTTTTTCGACAAGGACGTCCCTCTTGGACCTTAGGAATTCGGATGCTACTTCAAAGTGGCTGGCGTTCGGGGAGCAGATGTGTACTGCTGAGACATATGGGTCGGAGAGGAGGTCTCGGTAGTTCAAGTGGTAGGTTAGCGGGCCGAACTCTTTCGCGCACTGCTCAAGGACGCTTGGTGAATTGTCCACGACGGAGCAGAGACTTACCCTGCCGGTTGTCTTGGCGAGGTTGAGGATTTCCCTGATTACCTTCTTTCCCCAATAGCCCGCGCCAACTACTGAGATCTGCAGAGGCTCCATCGTACCCGGTATCTACGTCTTGATCTTTCAATATAACCAGCGCGTCCAAGAAGGAACACAACTAACCACAATGCGTCACAACGTGTTGTCCAGACCTGCCTTCGAACTACTCCTTGTGCGTAGCCGTTTTGGGCTATTTCTGCTCAAGCAGGGAATCATTTAGCACCGCCGAGACAGAGGCTCGGGTAGAGGATGCCTAGGAAGGGAACCAGTTGTCGATTGCTCGCAAGTATGATTAGTTGAGTCCCGAACAATTTGTCAAGCGAGATTCTTCAGTGGTCCCTAATTTGAGCTCAGAGCGGCTAATAGGCGACCTTTCCGGTTCTTCGTTTTCTTACGAGGCTTTGTTTGAGGGTCCGGGTACGTTTCCATCAGGGTAGACTCTGGAAATGGTCCCATCGTGGTTGTCGATGATCATTCTGGGAGTTTTGAGAATCTGGTCGTAGTCCTGCGCGTTTTCTTCCAAATCGGAAGCAACTCTGTGCCAGTGGCCCGGGACTGTGGCATACACGGGCTCAAATATGGCCCACTTGTCAGTGTAGGAGAAGAACTTCGAACCGGCCTTCATCAGCAACAGATACGCTTCTCCGACCGACCCTTCATCGAGGGTTCGAAGGTGGTTTTTGTGAAGCAACATCAATCGTTCCCTGTGTCCTTTCATTGTCTTGGTGCGCACGAGTTTCCACCGTTGATATTCCACGAGAACTTCTTGTTCCGGAATGTTGCATAGGGAACAAACCCGGGGCGCCACGATGGTCTCTAGAGCGTTTACCTTACTGTTTTCTTGCTCTTCATTCGACAATTCGCGCTCACCCACCTAACCGTGTCTTTTGAGTGGCGCACTTTAGAATATTATCCTCGTATCTCGATAGTTCTGCATCTTAATGCTGCTATAGATACCGATGGGCCAGGTAGACTCGTGACTCCGCGAGAGAAAAAAAGAGGGTACGCCTGCAGGTCTACAGTAATCCGAGGACGGTAACAGTGACCATCACAGTCGTGGTGCGGGATACTGTACCATTCGAAGCAGTGATCGTCACAGTGTACGTTCCTGGTGTTGTGAGGAGTGATGCAGACACCGTCAACGTGGCCGAGGTTGTCCCATTGGGTTGAAGGCTCAGAGCCGTTGAGCTCAATGATGCTGATGGAGCTACCGGCGAGATCCCAGCGGTGAGATCGGTTGGGGTCACCTGTGCCGCGAGACTAAGGTTACCAGTGAAGCCATTGAGGCTTGTCAATGTGAGTGTTGATGTTCCTGACGATCCCACTGACATCGATAGAGAAGTTGGGTTGGCTGATATGCTAAAGTCCATGATGTTAACGACGACGCTCACTGTCCGTGTCAAGTTACCGCTTGTGCCTCTCACGACGACGGTGTAATTGCCGGCGGATGGCACAGTGGATGCAACTGTTAGTTGGGAGTTTGCGATGAAGAATCCATTTGAGGGGAGCACAACGCTAGAGGGGGTCATTGTGGCGACCGGTGTTGGCCCGACTTTGCTAACATTGGAATTAGGTGATATGGCAGTTGAGAAGGAAACGTTTCCAGCGAAGAGCATGAAGGTGTTGACGGTGATCGTAGAGGTGCCTGGCTGGCCGGCTAAAACCGTCATGCTGCTAGGATTGGCAGAGAGGTGGAAGTCTGGAGCCCAGTATGGAACTTTCCATGCAGTGAGTGGGTGTAGTTCCCATCCTGAGAAATTGTGATCGGACGCGTTGACCTTGTCACTGTCCCAGAATACGAATCCTTGGACATCGAGCCCTGTCAGGAAAGCCGTGGTCTGCCCTACAAGCGTGTTATTGTCACAGGCAGTATACGGGCCGCAGTAAGAGGCGCCTTTCCAGTCATGATCTATCTCCACGTGAATGTTATGCATGCATCCCGTGGTATTGGTAGAGTTACATATTCCGTATCCGGGTGTGAAGACGTTGAATGTCGAGTCTGACTGTGGACCGTTAGGATATTTTGTCCCACCGTTCACCGGCATGAAAGTATTATTCCAGTCCTCCTCGTTACGATAGCCTCTCTGAACATTGTTAATCTGGACGAACGCTGACACAACCTGTCCATTCGCGTTAGTGAAAGTGCATGGTGGTCCAGGCGATATCCATCCGTGCGGTGTTGAAGACGTTGGGGTCAACCATCTCTTAGTATTCTCCGGGCCGTAAGGCGAGGTTATTCCCGGATTGAACATGCTACCGCTCTGTGTTGCTCCGCCCAACGGACTGGACTGGTTCCCTATGAGCTGTTCAATCGTGACAAGCACCGGTGTGCAGTTGACATTGGGGTTCCAAGAGGTCAATCCGGTCGCACTGTTGGCGATCAGGGCTGGTGAGGCGGCTCCCGAGTGACCGTACACAAGCGTGGCTATCATTAGCCCGCAAGCGAGAATCGTAATCGTCCTACTCTTCGTTAGACGCATGGTGTAATCCTTCTCATCTATACCCCCCGTCATCGAATATATGGGCTGGGCGTCTACAAAGTATTCGAATAGCACACATCTTGTCACAATTGCGCGTGAAATCCAACGCGCTTGAGATCTCTACACTATTATAGCCTGCTTTTGCGCTCGCGCCGGAGGGTCGACCTTGACTGGGATTGCTATTGTTATGGCATAAGTCCAAAGGGGCTGATGAGGCTGATCGCGCACTGTTCGATTGTGTCTAACAGTTCTGCATCATGTGTTACCTTCTAGTCTCTTGTGGACAGACTGAACAAATACTCAGGACTCTATCGTCTTCCCATCGAGGATGAGGCTGGTACGACAGTGAAGGGCTCGACGCGGACCTCTTCGAAACGAAAGATGGCATTGACAAGTGCAATAGTGCTGTCTGCGCTGTTGCTCTCTTCGAGCCTTCTGCTCTCGCACCCATTTTCCGTCTTCGGCACTGCGACCGCTCCTGGCTCCTCGCCATCTTGGAACCCCGCCGTCTCATGCACAGCACTACTCACAACAATAGAGACAATTATCGGTAACCACGCAAACGCGAACGGCGGGGCAACATATACTGGAGGAGGACTACTACCAGGCATCCCCGACAAGAGATCGACCTCTCCTCCTTGCATTGTGAACGGAAATGCAACCTTCGTAGAGATCCACGGAGTAATGTTCCCGTCAAGCTACACAGTCGAGGATTGTGCTACATATCCTAACGGGAACTTCTGTGATACCACGTTTAACGTTCAAGATCCAAACTGCACAAATTCAGACGTCTACCTTTGCATGATTCACTTGGAAATAGACCAAGCGTGGAAATCAGCAGGCGTTGCTCCACAAACTCCGCCTGTCAGCTCTCAGCTCTTCGATATTCAGGGCTTTGTCTACTGGGACCCCAACAACAACGGTCACTTTGCTGATCAGTGGCATAGTTACTCTGGCTGGGAAATTCATGCACTAACCGCGTGGCGCGTGCATCAGGCAAGCCCGGCGTTGTCAGCAAGCTTCACCTACAGTCCTTCTTCGCCCACCACAGGCCAACAAGTGACTTTCACAGCGTCAGCCTCAGGCGGCACGTCACCATATTCTTTCAACTGGAACTTCGGGGACGGGTCCACCGGCGCAGGGTCCTCTGTAAATCACACCTACGGGACAGCTGGAACCTACACTGTTACGCTCAATGCGAAAGACAGTGGATCACCACAGCAGATAACGAGTGCACAACAATCTGTTACCGTTACGAATCCACCGCCCCCCGCCTTGACAGCCACCTTCACTTACACTCCTTCCAACCCCACCACCGGACAGACAGTCTCCTTTACAGGATCCGCGTCGGGAGGAACCCCGCCGTACAGTTACTCATGGAACTTTGGAGACGGCGCGTCTGCCTCGGGAACCTCCACTTCTCACGTGTACCAGACCGCTGGTAGCTACAATGTCGTCCTTACAGTCACCGATGTCGCTGGCCAGACCACGAATTCGGCTCAGACGGTCACCGTATCCAACCCGCCGCCCCAGCCCCTGACTACAAGCTTCAGCTACGCGCCCACCTCTCCCGTAATAGGACAACAGGTTACGTTCACCGCTTCGCCAAGTGGAGGAACGGCTCCCTATTCGTTTAGTTGGAGTTTCGGAGACGCTTCAATTGGTAGCGGCTCTACCGTCACTCATGCCTACTCTTCGGCTGGAACATTCAACGTGATATTGATAGTCAGCGATAGCGGTTCGCCTCAGCAGACGGCGAATTCGCAACAATCCGTCACAGTTTCGAATCCACCACCTACTCCTCTGACGACCAGCTTCACCTATAGTCCAACGTCACCGCAGGTCGGCCAACAGGTCAGCTTTAGCGGCTCAGCCAGTGGTGGAACATCACCGTACTCTTTCAGCTGGAACTTTGGTGACGGAACGACTGGGACAGGATCATCTACAACTCACACCTACTCGTCCGCTGGGACTTTTAATGCCGTCTTGACGGTGAGCGACAGTGGGTCAACCCAACAGACATCAAGCTCTCAAAACTCGATCACTGTAACAAGTCCGCCTCCTCCGCCCTTGACTTCTAGTTTCACTTTCAGTCCCTCCTCGCCCCAGACAAACCAGCAGGTTACGTTTACCGGATCCGCTAACGGCGGTACAACACCGTACACGTTCAGTTGGACGTTTGGCGACGGCTCAAGTGGTACTGGCTCCACGGTGACACATACCTACACGTCAGCTGGAACATTCACCGTTGTTCTCACGGTGAAAGATAGTGGGTCGCCTCAGCAGACAACGAGTTCCCAACAATCCATCACCGTCACAAACCCGCCTCCACCAGCTCTGACAGCAAGTTTCACGTTTAGCCCTGCAAACCCACAGGCTGGACAGACGGTATCCTTCACAGGATCTGCATCAGGAGGAACCTCACCCTATAGCTTCAGTTGGAGCTTCGGAGACGGCTCAACGGGAACAGGCTCTGCCGCAACCCACGCGTACGCAACAGCAGGGTCGTACACAGTCGTGCTGACGGTGAAGGACAACGGGTCACCGCAGCAGACTGCAACCTCTCAGCAGACTGTGACTGTGACCAGTCCGCCTCCTCCCTTGAGCGCCAGTTTCACTTTCAGTCCTTCTTCGCCTCAAGTGGGCCAGCAGGTTACGTTTACAGCGTCGGCCAGTGGTGGAACCACACCGTATACTTACAGTTGGACTTTCGGAGATGGGTCAACTGGAACCGGACAATCTACAACCCACACTTATTCATCGCCAGGAACCTTCACCGTGACGCTGACGGTCAAGGACAGCAGCACGTCTCAACAGGCGACTAGCCCGCAACAGTCGATCACAGTTACTAGTCCGCCTCCGCCGCTCTCGGCAAGCTTCAGCTTTAGCCCTTCATCGCCTAGTGTTGGACAGGCTGTCTCGTTCACTGGCTCCGGGTCCGGTGGGGTTTCTCCATACAGCTATTCCTGGAGCTTCGGCGATGGTGGTTCTGTTTCAGGAGGCTCTGTGAGTCACACGTTCCAGTCAGGCGGTTCTTACAGTGTAGTGTTGACGGTTACCGATTCTTCTGGCCAGACCGCGACTTCGTCGCAGACGGTTACGGTGAGCTCTCCGCTCTCCGCGAGCATCTCCTACTCTCCCTCCAACCCGACAACCGTCTTACCCGTCACGTTTACTGGCAGCGCGACCGGGGGGACTGGCCCCTACACCTACAGCTGGGACTTTGGCGATGGAACAACAGGCACCGGATCCAGCGTCAGCCACATCTATCTGCTCCCAGGAACATACACTGTCACCTTGACTGTTACTGATGCGAACGGACATACCACAACAACATCGGTGACCATTACGGTAAGTCTGCCCTTGGTTTAGCGCTAGTTATGCCTAGAACGCAGCCGAGTCCACATCCACTTCGGTCCGGTAAGATGCGGAAATGTCTGATGACGAATGGAGAAGATTGGTTGATTGTTGAGATTGAAAGCAACACGTAGCCTCCTCGTCATCCTAATCTGCTTGACCCTAGCATCTACCACCACGTTTGCTCCAACCCTGAAGAACCTTATTGGTCAAAACTCTACCGCCATGAAAGGCCAGCAACCGCCTGTCATGATCGGCTGGGGTGGTTTGAGATTAGATTCGGCCACGACGACTTGTTCAAATGTTTGCTACCACAACTCCACGTATGTGGCGAGCAATGTTTTCCCGGGACAAAATCAGACCGACATGGAAAGACTAGTCATCAGGATGAACGCCATGGGACTGAATACGATCAGAGTGAGCTTTGCGCCGTACTGCACAAACCCGCCAGGCGACCGAGACGATAGTCCCTACTCGTTCTCGGATGCCCAAAATATGATCAAGATAGCGAACTACTACCACTTCTGGATCGTACTGCGCTATGACGGCAACCAAGACATATCCACAGCTACAACTTGCTGGCTAGGCTACTGGCAACCGATTGTACAACAAGTCGGACCATTGTACGGCCAGATTGTCTGGGAGCCCATTAACGAGCCAAATGCGTCAGTAACAATACTGTCCTCGACATACCAACAATGGATTAACATGGCAAGAACAACTGGCGACCAGCACTTCATAGTCGTAGAGAATCAGTGCAGTAACAAATGTCCATACTCGGACTTGAGCCTAGGTTACCCAACAGTAACTGACCCTCTAGGCAAGGTCTTGATCAGCCTACATAACTACATGTCCTACCCTACTCCAACCTGGACCATACCTGCTGCGATATCACACGCGCAACAGGACTATCAAGCCGTGCTCAAGGGTGAACAAATTACAGGCTGGTATGCACTAGACACTGAAGGCGGTCCCGACCCCCAAGTCCCTACCTGCAACGGTCCCAACGGCACGACATCAGGATGCCCCCCTGACGACATACTACCTGGATCAGCCGGGTATGCCAATGTGTCACTCGCCTTCATTCAGACACTAACGCAATTGTTTGATCGTAACAATCCAAGAATAAACTGGGTATGGTGGCCGGCAGGGACGTGGACAGACACTCCCTGTGCAGGCACGTATGGTGCGCTGCAGCCAGCCTATTGTCCCGGAGGTACTGGCTACAAAGGAGGGGTCGGATGGGGTAACCTACTCAACTACATACCTTTAGCCCCGTTATCCGCGACATTCAATTTCTCGCCTCGAACTCCGTCTGCCGGAGCAATAGTATCCTTCAGCGCGATTGGATCAGGGGGTGACCCACCTTACAGTCTCAGCTGGGACTTCGGAGATGGCACCACATCTGACAGCGCGACGCCAACTCATTCGTACGCGAACGCAGGAAACTACACGGTGAGTCTGACTACGACTGATAGTTCGGGGCAGACAGTGTTTGCATCGCAGGTCGTGGACGTGCACGCACGACTTCCTGGGAATCGGTCGAGTAATGAGGGCATATGCCTGCCGTGTTTCTTTACTCCTCTGCTACCAGTGCTTTTCCTCCTGGGAATCGGGACGGCGTACTGGTTTGTTACAGTCGCAGGGTTGAATTTGACGAGGAATCATTTCCGGGGCAACGGACAAACGTCCTCGCAAAGGACAACCCCTCGGAATGGAAAGGCCCATAGTTAGATTGACGCATTAATCTGCGAAACGAAGCAGCTACCACGATCGAGCAGTTGTTCTCATAAGATATCATTGTGGGATGAGCTGCGGATGCGGAGATGAATTCCACGCTTGGAGTCTGGTGGAATTGAACCTGAGTGGGCGGAGACCTCCTCCCTATCTCCGTGTCAAAGTTTCCGCTCCGACCGCTCATGCCATGCCCACTCCGAGAACTTGGTCAACGGCAGCATTGTTCACGCTGACAAAGGACGGCTGAACTCCGAGCTCTGCTTCACGGCACGGTCGGGGCTTGACGTCTCTTTTTCCGGCGGAGAGCTATAGCTACCGATATGGTTAGTATGGCACCAAGTCCTCCGATGACCCCGAAAATTACAGCTAGTCCCAGGACTTGGGGCAAACCAAGAACCCTTTGCGGGTCGACGGTTATGCTTAACGTTGAGGTCGCGGATTCTCCTGAGCGGTCGGTAACTGTCACTGTAATGCGGTAGTTGCCACTAGAAGTGGGAGTGCAAGAAATTGTCGTCGCGTTGGCTGAGAGGCAACCTGCAGGAAGGTTTGCGTATGAATATGTTAGCGGCCCGTATCCACCGCTCGTCGAAACTGACAACGTTACCTTCTCAGCGGCGGAGAGGCTGGCAGGAGAAGCGGTGAACGAAATGATTGAAGGATCAGAGATTACCATTACTTGCGTTCCACCGCTATTGGTAGTCCCTAGGAGGTCCGTCACGGTGCAGATCACATTCATCGCTCCAAGAGTATCATAGATGTGGCTCGTACTAGCCCCCGAACCAGAGCTTCCGTCGCCGAATGTCCAGGAATAAGTGTAGGGAGAAAGTCCGCCTGTGCCTGTACAGGAGAATGAGGCCGACTGTTCCGCATCGACGGTGTTCGAACTAGCGCTGACCGAGGCACTCAGAGGTCCAGGAGCGGACTGGATCGCGTCTCCTATGACAGCAAAGGGCGAGATTGCGGTGTCGAAAGTCCATGGTATACTGCTCGAGGACTGAGTAGTAGACACAATTTCGTAGTAAGTCACGCTTTGGAAACCCTCGGCTACGCAGTTACTAGGTCGGGCATTACCACCGTTTACAGGTATGAAGCCTATTGGTGAACCAGAACCAGCCGCACCTTGAGCGCAAAATCCTTCGAGAATTATCAGAAAGTCATTGGGGTTGCTAGTGTTATACGTCAGATTGGCAGCGGTCGACAAGCCATTATTCTTGTTTGGCATGCCTACGTTCGGGTCAAAGGGGACACTAGTATCAGCTCCGGAAATACCAAAATCCACGCAGACCGTGGCAACTGCCGTCGAACTCAATACGAAAGTTACGGAGTCGGCAACTAGCGGCGCTGAAGCTATGGCATAATAGTAGATGATCTGCACGTTTGTGGGTTCCTTTAGGCTCGCTCTAAGAGTCCATTGGAGTGAGGCGGTGTCGGTTACACTAGTGACGGTTGTAGTTGTGTCATTAATAGCTAGCATCGCCACAATCACGTCAGGCTCGTTCAAAGTGGAAAGTTTCTGGCTCCAAACACAGTTACCTCCAATTGATGACCCAATGCCGCTCCCGTCAAGAGCGAGTGTCGTTCCGGCTTCGACATGAGGAATCTGGGAAACCAAGCTCGCAAAAGCCAGGACCATAGCGAGACCGATCAGCCGTCTACGATCTTCTTTATTCACAGAGGTTAGTCCGGCCCTGATGAATTTTCTCGCCATCGCTTAGCCTCTTCACTCACCTGTTTCAAATTGAAGGGCCATTTGCCTGTCATTCGAGGCTGAGCCTGCCGATATGCGGTACTTGGCGCTGGGAGTGGAACGGCACGGCCATAAGAGACAATCGAGGGAAGCCCCCAGCTCGTATTCGTCAACTAATGAAATAAACATTGCTCGCGTCATGAGATAGAATTTTATTGCTAAAGACTGGCAAATATACAAGTCGAAGGTTCCCCATGAACTTCCTCAGTGAGGGTGCTCTCAAGAGTCGCGCCTCAAAGGAAGAACTCTTGCATGTTGTTCGCGGCACCATCAGTTGTGGCATTGAGATATGGCTGCAGCCTCCAATTGTCTTCTATTGTTCTCAGCGCACTGTAGTGTGTGTAGGAATTAACAGACTTGAACCCCGTCTTGGTGACCGAGTTTGACGCCCAAACTGAGTACAACTCTGGAATCGAAGGAGGGCAAGTTGGGACCGCGTTCGTGCAACCCGGTTCGTCAAACGTGACGAAGAGCGCCGCCCTTTTAGTCTTGAACAAGGTGCTCCCCAAGATTTGCGGAACTATCTGGTTTAGCCACGCATTGCCTACCGAAACGTCGTTGCAGTCATGGTTATCATCGACTCTATTCGGGGTAAGGAACATGTAGTTGGGAGCGTTAGACGCAGAGTTCAAGTCGTTGAGGAACCCGGAATCGGTTGGTAGTGGAGTCAGCCCGCAGGTTGTTTGACTGACCGGAGAGTTTGCGTTAACGATGTACTGGCATCTAGCCGTGTTCCAGATGTCAGCGTAATAGATGAACGGGTTGTGAATAGGTTCGTAATTCCCGCTGAAGGTATTGGAACAACCGGACTGCATGGGATAGTCTTCCATGTATGCCTTCCAACTTAGACCAGCACCCTCCAGACTATCAACAATGTTGGCTTTCTGAAGTAATGAGCAGCTAGGGCTAGGAGGTGGAAAGTCGTTACACCCTTGGGTTGTGTCTCCATATCCTGACGTAATCGCAACATAGCAACCAATGCTGCAGCCATTTATTCCGTCACGGGTATACTCCTTTGCAAGCACGTTTGAATTCGCGAGTAGGTCGTAATATGTGCAATTTCCCAGACATGTATTTGTGCTCCCCTTATTCCAGCTAGGATTGGAGACGCCGTAGGTGTAGTTGATATCGTGATTCTCCATCATGATGATGACGATATAGTCGAACCATTTTCCCCCGACTACCCCTGAATTGTTTATGCTCATCGTAGTGCTCGCAAACGTGCTCGAAACTAGGATGACCGTTACGAACAGGACAGATGAAAATGGTGACCGCATCTTTCTTCCCTATCTCCAGCGGAAAGTTACGGCAAAGCAAGCCGGGCCCCGTTTTGCGACCACGGGCACCGTCCAATCGAGCTCTATTAGAGCAAAGAACCCAGCCATAACAGCTGATCCGGGTTGGAGATTGTTAGCGCATGGACTAAGAGTGCTAAGTATTGTACCTGAATTCACGGGCCGCAGTGCCAGCTGCCTCGACCCAGAAAAAAAGGCGTGGGTTTCGCCCGAATCTCACGGGCTCATCAGGAGGGTTAGGATATGGCTATTGTCGCACCACTGAATGGTGCAGCGGTAGCAGTGGAGCTTGCAGTCAGAGTGAAAGTCACCAGCACGTATGCTCCGGCCGCGACCGGGCCCGATACAGACGAGGTGAATACTACCCCGGTGGGGAAGCCGGATCCCGTTATGACTAGTGTATGTGAGGTACCTCCATTGTTCCAGATGCAAGCATACATTGACTGAGAACCGCCTACGGGTACTGACCACGTGGTGATTGCCAAGCCGGTGTCTGAATATGGCCCCGTCGTGCTAGAACAGGTCGTTGTTGAGGTTTGACCGAGTGATGCAAGAATATTGGTGGTGGTGGAGACTGTTACACTACCACTGTTTTGAATTGTGAGCGTCGATGCGGCATATACCACATAACCTCCTAACGATACGGCGATGAGTGCTATTACTACCCTGGCCAGTTTGAGTCTTTTGGGCGTAAGTTCTATCTTCATTTGTTCTTGACACCTCCCCTACTCTATAGCTCCATATTAGCTTCGAAAAGTAGAATCGACAGGCAATCTATTTAGGATTTGGTATCAGAATCATTCTTTTTGTTGCCAAGGATTGCCCGAACCCCCACCTCGACTTCCAGGACAGTCGAGGGTTTTTTCTCATATTCCGTTCGGAAGCGCGTTCGAGCAACAAGTACCTTCACTGTAGAGCTTACGACCACTAGGCACACTCGAACAACTCCCTCGACTCAGAAAAAAAGGCGTAGGTTTCGCCCGAATCTCACGGGCTCATCAGGAGGTTATGCAATCGTCACGGCGAAATTTGTGGTACCTAATGGTGCGGTACTAGAGACGACCCAGTTCAAATGCACGAGTGCGAAGCCACCGCTGGGAATTGAGGCCCCGTTCAAGACTGTCGTACCAGTTCCACCACTGTAGATATTTAGCGTACCGTCGGCGGAGCTAAACGTGGTACTGACAACTAGCGTATGAGCTGTTCCAGTGTTTTCAAGACAAGCATATTGGTCCTGAGTTGATTGCTGGGCAACATTGCTACCCCAGCTAATTGTTGGTGATTCGGTGTAGCCCGCAGTAAGGGCTGAGCATAGTGTAGTTGAGGTTTGGCCCGGTGACAGGAAAAGATTTGGTCCACCCGAAATGGTTACAGTCGCAGAGTTGTTCACTGCGAGTTGGGATGCGGCGTATGCCACATAGCCTGCTAACGATATTGCGACTAATGCTATTGCTACCCTGGTCAGTTTGAGTCTTTTAGCCGTAACCTCTATCTTCATTCGTTCTCGACACCTCCCCTACTCTAT
>VBBT01000076.1 GCA_005881695.1 Candidatus Bathyarchaeota archaeon
CACTAAGGGAGACGGTGTAATTGCCCGTCAGCGTGCTGGCAGTCGTTATCCAGCTTGCAAAGATGTTACCGCTCCCGTCTGCTGTAACATGAATAGGAAATCCGGGAGCCGCAATTCCACCTTTGGTTATGGAAACCGCTACCATGTCGTTGGCATTGTATCCGGCGGCTTTGATCGAGATCAATTGGGTCCGCTGGTAGAACAGTTTGTCCGTGATCCCTATTCCGAATTGTCCAGCCCCTACGAGAGAAGTGCCAGGCGATGTCTGGAAGATCGCTACTGAATATTGGCCGACGTAGGTCAATCCGGCTCCTACCCCGAAGTCTCGAGGGTAGACCTCGATGACGGTATAGTTACCTGATGGCGGAGCGACGGTAGTCGTGGTTATTGCATAGTTATTTCCGGAAGGATCGCTGACGGCCCAATAATCCGTGTAACTCCGCCCGCCAACGAGCCCCCTGACGGTCAAGATGAGGGTCACCCCTGACGAGCTGGCCTCCTGAGTCCTGGACGGACTGATGGTCAAAGTGCTAGCCGCACGGACTGGTAGGAGCTGGCCTACAAGGGACAAGACTACGAGTACGACAGTCAAGGTGGCTTTGATCCTCCGGTGAGGCACCTCGATCACCGTTCCCGTCGAAGAGGATAGAAGGCGACCATCTAGGGCTTTGCTTCGCGAAAAACGGACGGGGGGTTCTGCTAAAGGCGCATGTTACTGTGTAGTGCAACCATTAGTATTCATCCAGAAGATCATGTGAGAAGTTCGCTTTGGCCCTTCCTCCCAATATCGATGGCCAAGTCGCTCTGGGGCTCATACTGAGCGCACAAGTAACATGAAATTTCTGGACGAATGTTTGGTCGTGGTCGCAGAGGGCTTATATTTGTTCCACAGATTTGCCTCTTCCTGTGCGTTTGTAGAGGGCTAGAGTGAGGCTTGGTCTTGGACTCGGAAACAAAGCCCTCTAAGTATGAGCGTTTCAGGATAGAAACCGAACCGGCTCCCCACGTCTTTCAGATTCCGAACAGGTTTGACGTGAGCGCGCGCAAGGTGCGGCTTGCGGCTATGTTGGTGCATGAGGCTTTCGAGTTCAAGCTCAACAAGGAAGTCGTTCTCAGCAGGCCTTGCATCTACGGGGTCTTCGGGGGACATTTCGGCGGGTTCAAGCCGTTGAAGCACAAGTGTGTCGGGTGCATGAGGTGTGTCCAGGAATATCCGCACATTATGACGGTGAAGCAGTCGGATGAATACAAGAGGCTGGGCGATTCGTTCTGGACACCTGAAGCGGTTTTCACTATATTGAATGAGGCGTCGACTGGAAAGATTCCGGTCAAGGGAATGGGCTACAAGGGCGCGTTTGGCGGTGAGGGTTTTGATGGGATATGGACGGACATGTCGGAGATCGTTCGGCCGACAAGGGACGGTGTTTACGGGCGTGAATACATTTCGACTTGTGTCGATATTGGCAGAAAGCCTACGAGTGTCGATTTTGGCAGGATAGATCAGAGCCCTTCGACTGTTGAGGTTCCTGTTCCGATAATTTTCGATGATCTTCCAGCGTTTGACTTTGATGTTTGGAATGCTGTTGGAAAGGCGGCAAGGAAGGTTGGGACATTCTTTGTCACCCACGACCAAACGAGAGGCGAAGATTACAGGGAGAGGATGATTCCGATTGTGGACGACAACAGCCTTGACGAGACGCTGGAGAAGAGGCCGAGTATTGTCGAGTATGATAGTGAGAGATCGGATTTGTTCGAGAAACTGTCGGATAGTCTCCCGTCCTCGATTGTTATCGCGAGAGTTCCTCTAAGAGAGGATACTGCAGATCGAGCGTGCAAGCTGGCACGAGAGGGCGTGCACGGATTGCACTTGTACGCTGACTATCATGGCCAGGATTACTCTGGGGATCCGAGGCATATCTCCGAGTCTGTGAAAGAGGTCCACCAGCTATTGGTCAAGGAGGGATTGCGGGACCAGGTGACGATTATCGCGAGTGGGGGGATAACTTTGGCTGAGCATGTTCCCAAGGCGATCATCTGTGGCGCGGATCTTGTCGGGATTGATACGACTGTTCTGGTTGCGTTGCAGGCGGAGTTTCTCGGCGAGACTCGGGACAGGAACAGCTACAAGTTGAGGCCGCGGAAGATCGATCCAGCGTGGGGTGCGCAGCGTCTTGTGAATCTCTTTGGTGTCTGGCATGATCAGTTGATTGAGATTCTCAGCGCGATGGGCATGCGCGATGTTCGGCGGTTGCGCGGGGATATTGGCCGGTCGATGATGGACGCGGAGCTGAGGGAGCAGTCGTTCAAGGGGATAGCATGGGCAACCTAGAACTGATTGTCGAGAAACATTCGGAAAGAATCCATCACGGGCTAGAAGTTCTCCCGACTCTACGTCATGGTTTGCCGGCGGGACTGGGGAACAAACGCTGGACCGCGGAGCTGATTCTGGCGACTTACGAGATGGCGTTGACCGGGGATCTGCCGAAGAATGGTTTGGAGTATAAGATTGGGGATTCGGGTGGGGGTTTTGATGTTCTGGGATGGAAGAACAATGGGTTTCCGAAGATCGATGAAGATGATGTTGATCTTTCGATCTCGCTGAACAAGAGAGAAGTTGGAAAAAAGATCGAGATTCCTTTGCCGATTTATGGTGGTGGAATGTCTTTTGGATCAATCTCTCTCAATTTCATGCTTGCGCGGGCGCGGGCTGCGAAGAAGATCGGGACGTACACGTCTACTGGGGAGGGTGGTTATCCGGATGCTATTGTTCCGTATCGTGATCATGTGATTACGCAGGTGGCGACTGGGATGTTCGGAGTCCGGGAGGAGACGATACAGTACGCGCCGATTGTCGAGTTCAAGTACGCACAAGGCGCGAAGCCGGGGCTAGGCGGGCATTTGTTGGCGGACAAGGTGACGTCGGAGGTTGCGAAGATGCGAGAGTCCTCGATGTTTACTAGTCTTTACTCGCCGTTTCCGTTTCATAGTGTCTATTCGGTGGAGGATCACAAGAAGCATGTTGACTGGATCAAGACGGTGAATCCTCGAGCGCTTGTATCGGTGAAAGTGTCTACGCCGACTGATGTGGATATGGTGGCGATCGGGAGCTACTATGCTGGCGCGAACATCATCCATATCGACGGTGGATATGGCGGGACCGGGGCGGCGCCGGAGATAGCGAAGAAGAACATCGCAATGCCGATAGAATATGCGATTCCAAAAGTCCACGATTACCTCATGTCTGAAGGGGTCCGGGACCAGATCGTGCTCATAGCCAGCGGCGGTATCAGGACGGCTGACGATATCGCGAAGGCAATTGCGCTAGGCGCGGATGGATGTGTGGTGGCGACGGCAGAGGCAGTGGCTGTGGGCTGTACACACTGCGGGAATTGCGAGAGGGGACGCGGATGTCAAGTGGGGATTACGACAACTGACCCGGAATTATCCCGATTAATCGAGCCTGAGTGGGGCGAGACGAGGATTGTCAATCTATTTACTGCATGGTCGAAACGGCTGAGATCGATACTGGCCGGTTTCGGGCTCGAAAGTGTCCGGGATTTGCGGGGAAGAAAGGATCTGCTGGTGAGGTACAAGTGAACTCACAACAACGGATGGTCGAGGCCTTCCACCGCCGGTTCGGAGTCTTCACTCGTTCTTCTCCTGGTCTTGTGGATGAGGCGACAAGGGAACTCAGGATACGATTGATCCGGGAGGAACTGGGAGAGTTCGAGAAGGCGGCGAACGACAAGAACTTGATCAAGATAGCCGATGCGCTCGCCGATCTCCTGTATGTCATCTACGGAACCGGCGTCTCCTACGGAATCGATCTCGAACCCATCTTCAGAGAGATCCACGAGTCGAACATGAGCAAGGGAGATCCCAGTATCCTCCGCGCCCCGAACGGCAAGATACTAAAGGCGAAGAACTGGAGGCCGCCAGATCTCCAACTGATCCTGGAAAAGATGTGACCAAGTGAGAGCATTGTCTGGACAGCGGATTATTGATTCGAGAGGGTCACTGCCAGTAGACAGGGTCCAGGTGGGCAAACAGGAGGCTGAGGGTGGATGCGGCGTTGTCGGCTTGGCGTGTAATGCTCCGCTCGAAGGAAAATATCTACTCCAATCTCTCGTCCAGATGCGGAACCGGGGAAACGGCAAGGGTGGTGGGATTGCGGCCGTTGGACTTGTCCCGGAACAGCTAGGAGTCTCGAAGAAAATCCTGGAAGAGAATTACATCTTACAGGTTGCTTATCTCGATAAATCGGTCAGGAAAAAGGTCGAGGACGAACATATCCGACCGTTCTTTCTGGTTGACCATGAGGCGAGGGCAGCTGCCGTTGATGACTATCGATCGGTTCCGGGTCTTGAGGTGCAGCCGCCTGAGGTTTTCAGGTATTTTGTAAGGATCAAGAGAGATGTTCTTGCGGAGTTTGCTCGTAAGAACGGTCTAGAGGGTCTCAAGGAGGGTGAGGTTGAGGATGAATTTCTCTACCAGAATTCTTACCGGTTGAATCAGGAGTTTTACTCGTCGCTGGGCGAGAAGAAGGCTTTCGTTGTCAGCCATGGGAAAAACATGGTTGTATTGAAGCTGGTGGGTTATGGGGATGATGTTGTAAGATACTATCGGCTAGAGGATTTCAAGGCGCATGTTTGGATTGGTCATCATCGGTATCCGACTAAGGGCCGGGTCTGGCATCCCGGTGGTGCGCATCCGTTCGTGGGGTTGCATGAGGCGTTGGTGCATAATGGGGATTTTGCGAATTATCACTCGATAACGGAGTACTTGGCCCAGCGGAACATTCACCCGTTATTCTTGACGGATACGGAGGTCTCTGTGTTACTGTTCGACCTCCTCAGCCGCGTCTACAAGTATCCACTGGAGTATCTGATTGAGGCTCTGGCGCCGACGACTGAGAGGGATTTTGAGATGTTGCCGGAGGAGAAGAAAAAGAGCTACCGGTTGATCCAGTCGACGCATATTCACGGGTCCCCTGATGGTCCATGGTTCTTCATTGTTGCGAGGAATGATGTGGAGAAGAATGAGTGGCACTTGCTGGGGATTACGGATACTTCGATGCTCAGACCGCAGGTGTTTGCGGTTCAGGAGGGTCCGATGAAGATTGGGATTATCGCTTCTGAGAGGCAGGCGATCAATGCGGTTCTAGGAAAATTGCAGGGGGATCAGAGGATTCCGAGCAGGTTTGCAGATTCTTACTGGAATGCAAGGGGTGGAAGCTTCACGGATGGTGGAGCTTTCCTCTTTACTGTGAGAGATGGGGGGGATGGGAAGGAGTTGGAGTGTGCTGACAAGTTTGGAAGATCGATTGACCTTCCGGAGCAGGACTGGTTGCCGAACGTCGGTTCTAGTGTCTCGCTGAACGCGAGCATTGCGATACAGTTGCAGAAGGGTCCGAGTGCGCAGGATCCGTTGGGATTCTATGAGTATGTTCGTCCCGCTTTGAGGGATGCTGGCTTCCAGTACGTGGGAGAGATTCTTGAGGAGCTCAAACGGCTGGCTATGAAGGGACAAGAGTCCCGACAATTCGCGATAAAAACACTCTCACTACTATACGATAGAATCTACGACACAGGGAACAAGAAACGAAGCTCACTACTACAACTATACCACGAAGCACTAAACGATGTCTTCTCATCTATCTCACTCTCGAACTACGACCAGCACACAAGATTAGACTGGAAGAATAGATCTAGACTGGTCCATCCACTGTTCGACGAGCAAGTGCTAGTCGTTGATGCGCTAGAGTTTCCGGCTGAAGGAGAGGACAGCGCCGCCAGGTTCGTAGTTGATGCATATACTCATGGCTGGAAGAACATTGTACTCTACAACCTGCGAGGCCACAGGTTCATCGGAAGCGGCCTAGGCCCACGAACGAACAGTTTGAGGATTGACTGCTATGGAGATGTTGGAGATTACGTCGCGTCTGGTATTGATGGTTGTGAGATTACGATTCATGGCGCTGCTCAGGACCAGGCAGCGCAGATTCTCAAGTATGGAAAACTAGTGGTCCACGGTGATGTGGGCCAGGCGTTCATGTATGCAGCGAAGGGAGGTAACGTGTATGTGCTTGGCAACGCAGCGGGACGACCACTCATCAACGCAGTAGGCAGGCCTAGAGTAGTGATCAATGGGACATGTCTTGATTACCTCGCGGAATCGTTCATGGCTGGGGACCCTTACAATGGAGGCGGGTTCGTTGTTGTGAACGGGCTGAGACCATCGTCTGACGGACGATTCGTGGAACAGGAGTATCCATACCCGGGGGGTAATTTGTTCTCTTTGGCTTCCGGCGGCGCAATTTTCATCCGGGACCCGCACCAGAAAGTTTCGAATGAGCAGTTAAACGGCGGACGATTAGCAGATTTCGCTACCAAAGACTGGAACTTGATCTTGCCATTTCTGGAAGAAAACGAGAAACTGTTCGGAATATCGGTGAGGAAGGATCTCCTGACCGTTCAGGAAAAACAGTTGGACCCGCACAAGATCTATCGCAAGATAGAACCAACGACTTTGCAAGAACTAACCTAGTGAGAGGGTCTGGACCGCTACACTAAACCGGCCTACACCGAATTGCTATTTCTTGTTCTCTTATGGACCTCCTATTGCGTAGAGGTTGCCATCGCTACTTCCAACGTAGATGGTACCGTCGGATCCTATGGCTGGGTCCGACACGGCGTAGTTTATCGAACATGGCCCACATGATCCTAGCCCGAGACTCCAGGCTAGAGTGCCATCTGGGTTGACGGCGCTGAGGTTACCATTTCCGTAACTGGAGCTTCCACCAGGCCCATTCGTGACACTGGTGACTCCACTTCCAAAATAGAGAATCCCGTCGGACCCTATGGCTATGGAGGACTCTTGAACAAATATGTAGTTGATGGTGGAGCAGTCTGGAGAAAGACAAGTTCCTCTACCTTTCTCTAGAGGAAACTGCCACTGGACTGTGCCATCCGGGTTAACAGCGTTGAGGCTGCCTTCGGTTGTACCGTAGATGGTTCCATCGGACCCTAGGGAGGGCGAATTGAAGGCTTGCTGATCCTGCCACTGTATGGTTCCATTAGGATTGAAAGCGGTACTATCGATGAAGATTGTTCCGTC
>VBBT01000015.1 GCA_005881695.1 Candidatus Bathyarchaeota archaeon
AGCAAGGTATACTCGGTTGGGCGGGGTGATTAACATTCTAGGTGGATTGACAACCTTTGGCATCGGGGTGCTCTATGCTAGAAGCTTGGAACAAGCAGCAAGAGCAGCCAGTCTCCAAGGGCTCTCCCTCCATTTCTCTCAATTCTATACCGCGCCTCTAGTAATACCGGTTGACCGTCTAGTGGCAACGCTCCTCGTTGTGCCGGTCTTTCCAGTAGCAACTCTCTTGGTTATCAGTGGACTGGGAGCGCTCGCGACCTATCGCATGCACAGGCCGCACTCGATCGCTCTGCCGACACAACAACAAGTCTCGGTCCAGACAGCCAATAAAGGAACGGATGGAAGTAGGAGGGCTATCCGATAGAACAAATAGTTGCACAGATGATCATTCCGCCTCTCAGCGAATGTTTTCGTCAAGTTATCCCTCTCAAAAGCTCCTCGTCTCGGAACTGGCTTCGCAATTCGTACGATAGCAATGTCCTAGCGTAACACAGAAAAGCAGCCCGATTCGATTCCGAACTTAGGGGCCGTCGTCTAGCTTGGTCCAGGGGATTTTGACCCCGCCCAGAGGATACCAGAGTCCAATCTTGGACGGTAAACCTGGGGCGCTGGTGACTCCGAGAAATCGGGGCCAGAGGTCGTGGGTTCAAATCCCACCGGCCCCACCATCAACCAATATCCTAGAAGATCACATCAGCACCAAAGTCGGAGACGATTGTCGAATGATCGTTCTGGTTGCCCTTTTATAACGAGACTGACGAGTCCATTTTTCTAATTATACCGGATTGAATTCATTTTGCATGTTCCAAGGCCGAGCCTTAGAAGACGAGCGAGCTTATCCTCGGCCGGAAAGAAAGCCTCACCTTTCACCGGAATATTACTAGTCGGAATCGCCGTTTTGGCGATAGGTGCTCTGGTAACCGAGATACTGACCGGCAGACCGACTCCGAACTGTCAAAATAATCCTCTGGACCCACTGTGTGTTCCAGGGTATGCGGTTCGAACTCTTACACGAATGACAATCGCGTACATTTTCGCACTCACCTTTGCCCTAGCATATGGAATCACGACGGCGATGAGCCACCGAGCCTCCCACGTGCTCTTGCCTTTGCTGGACATATTCCAGTCGGTCCCTGTTCTTGGAGTAGTACCTGTCGTGTTCCTGATCATCTTGGGGACTGGGACTGGGACCACTCCTCCGCCTGAGTTCAACCAAGAAGTTGCGTCTATCATACTGATCTTCACTGCGATGGCGTGGGCCCCTACTTTCGGAGTCATAGCCGGAATAAATGCGATCCCGACGGACATCAAGGAGGCGGCTCATGCTTACGGAATGCACGGCACTAGGTACCTGCGCCAGATCGTTCTTCCAGCCGTATTTCCTGAGCTAGTCTGGAGTAGCATACTGGCCTGGGGCGGAGGATGGTATCTCATACCTGTCGAAGAGCACCTTTCCTTCGGTCAACCCCCAAATCAGACCCAGGTGGACCTTCCTGGATTAGGCAGATTTATCGCGCTGGCTGCGTTGAAGGCGGACCTAGGGCTGGCGCTCTTTGGACTGGTGGTGCTTGTGGGAATCATACTTGCCATTGACCGTTTGATATGGAAGCCCCTAGGCGTGAGGGCGGAGAAGTACAAGTACGAAACAGTCGCGGCTCCAAGGACGACTGCAACACGACAGAGTAGCGTTGTTGCTGGAGTGAGAAGATACGAGGATCGTTTGGTTTCACCGGTACTCACCTTCTTCAAATCTGAACGGTCTTACGCGGCACGAGTACTGGAAATCACGCGCCTGAAACGAATACGCCACATAACAGAGAGGTTGAGGTTTCCGGAGCGAATCGGAAGAATCCCGTTATGGGGAAGGGTCCTCAGCTACGCGATCTTCGTTGGACTCGTTATCTTGGGTCTCATCGTGACGATTATGTCGCGATCCCAATCCATCGAGAGGGGCATTTCCCTTCTGGCTACTGATGTAACAGCTCTCGAATTGATCGCGATTACGCTTCTTTCACTATCGAGGCTGGTCATTGCGTACGCCATTGCCCTCTCGTGGACGCTTGGTGCGGGAATATTGATAGCTAGAAGTCAGAAGCTTTCTAGGCTTCTCGTGCCTATCTTTGACATCGGACAGTCTATCCCTGCGACGGCCCTGTTCCCGCTTGTTGTAATATTACTAGTCGACCCATTCAAGAACTCCCCCTATCTCGGATTCACATTGAACCTAGCTTCTGTGCTCTTGATTCTCACTGGTATGCAGTGGTATTTGCTGTTCAACATCGTCGGCGCAGTGAACGGTGTCCCGAATGACATCTTGGAGGCGACTGCAGCTTATCGAATTCGAGGACGACGTTTTGTCAAAGAAATCCTAATCCCGGCATCTTTTCCCGCAATCCTCATCGGAAGCATACAGGCCTGGGGCGGCGGCTGGAACGCCCTGATAGTCTCTGAGTCCATCGGGCCCAATGTTAGTGTCCCGGGATTGGGTTCGTTTCTGGTTCAGGCCTCATCAAGAGAGCCTGCACTGGGAGCTGTTGAGATCTATGCGTCTCTATTGGTCATGACTGGAACTGTTCTTATCATTAACCGGTTGGTCTGGAGACGTTTGCTACGTAAGGCCGACAGGTACAAGTTCGAGGCATAGCAGGTTGAGCCAGGCATCTGAGCCTATTCTCCAAATCAAGGACATTGCAAAGATCTATCCGGGTGAAGGCAAGAGCACGACAGTACTCGACCATATTTCATTTGACGTCTACAAAGAGTTCCTCTGCATTGTCGGGCCTTCAGGCTGCGGCAAGAGCACGCTGCTCCGAATTATTGATGGACTCGACAAACCGACAAGCGGTCAGGTGCTGTTTCACGGCCAACCAATTACGAGTCCAAGCCCGAAGGTCGGTGTGATCTTCCAGACCTTCGCCCTGATACCTTGGAAAACGGTGCTTGGAAACGTTTTGATGGCGATCTCATCGGCGTCGATTCAGAAAGAGGAGCAGCTGAAGATCGCACAGAAGTATATTCAGGATGTTGGCTTGGAGGGGTTCGAGTCTTCCTATCCGAAGGAGTTGTCAGGTGGGATGAAGCAGCGGGTCGGGATTGCCCGTGCTCTCGCGCTCCAGCCGGAGGTGTTGTTGATGGACGAGCCGTTCTCCAGCCTCGACGCGTTGACAGCCGAGAACTTACGGCGCGAGGTCGTGGATATTTGGAGGGACCCGGCCTACCCTACTGGTTCGGTGATCATGGTTACGCACAATGTTCAGGAGGCTGTCGAGATGGCTGACCGGGTGATCGTGTTGAGCGCTAGGCCGGCGAAGATAGTTGATGATGTCAGGATCGATCTCGAGCGGCCTAGGAGCCCTCGAGATCCGGTATTGTATGATCTCGCGGATCGGATAATCTCGAAGATCAGCTAGTGAATGTGGGTTTTCGGCAGCAACCGTTCTGACTGGCCATCGTAGCCGAATAGGCCTGTGAAGACGCCCCAGCTGATGAGTATGCTGATCAGTGAGGGGATGTCGAGCGTAGGACCGTACTTGGAGCTTACGAAACGGGCGAGGCTGAAACGCGTGACCTGTCCCTGCTCTTTGAGTAGTTTTGCGATGTCGGAGAAGGGCTCGAGGGTTTCCAAACGCTGATGAACGAGCTTTTTCCGTTCCGCTATCTTGCTGTTGAGGGCCTTGGTGCCGAGCTCTGTCAGGGAGATCTCGCCCTGCTGGACACCGACAAGACCGAGATACTCCGCGGTATCAATAATCGGGAGTAGCTCGTCAAGATCGATGCGAAGATCGATCGTAAGGTTGGCAATGTCCGTCTTTCCATTATACGCTTTCAAAAGGTCTAGTAGACCGAAGACGCGGTTTACGCCGGCGGTAGGGAGCATTCTGGCTACAGGACTCGCTTGGATTTGAGTATGGTTAAAGAACTTTGGATATCCTAGAAGATCATTTGCCGATTAGCGAAGAAGTCTAGCCAATGTCTTGACCGCGTCCACCTGGTTCGATATGCTTGCTTTTCCGTCCGGGCTCGGCACTGCAACGATGTAGGAAACTCCGAGCTCTTCAAGACGGGACAGTATCTGTTTGTTCTGAGCATGGTTTCCGGAGAACATTATTCGCTTTTCTCCTTGCGGCGACTTATACTCTGACTGCTCAACCCTTGTGTTTATGCCGATCCGGACGCGGATCTCCTTGGTTCTTGCTTCTGGTGAGGTTCCTCTGAACTCTGCCACAAGTTTTGCGAATTGGTCGAGAGGTTGGACGTTGGGATGCCATGCGTCACCGAGAGTTGCGGCGCGTTTCATGGCAGCTTTGCTCGTTCCACCAATCCAGATCGTTAGATCTTTCTGAATCGGGCGTGGTTCGAAACTGGCATCGTTGAATTCGATCCCGAGAATACCGCTCTTGAAACTTGTCTGGCCATTCCAGAGTGCTCTTATCAGTCGAATGGACGCGTCAAGTCTCTTGCCTCTGTTGTGGAAGTTTGAGCCTAGGTGGGCGAACTCTTTCTCGTTCCAGCCTACGCTCGTGGCCAGCATGAGTCTTCCGCCGCTGAGGTTGTCAATCGTTACGAGTTGTTTAGCGACGACTACAGGATTCCGCATCGCTGTGATGAGCGATGAGATTCCTAGCTTCACTCGGCTAGTAATTGCGGCAAGGTAGGCGAGGGTCGTGAGGGTGTCGAATATTCTCTCATAGGGAGTTCCACTGTTTCTGGGCATAAGTAAATGGTCGGTGGCCCAAAGGGAGTCACAGCCGGCACGTTCGGCCGCCAAGGCTACGGTTCGTAGTGCCTCAGCCGAGGATGATTCGCCATAGTTTGGGACACATACGCCGAAGTCCATATCGTGGCCTTGTGCGGCTTGTTGATAACATTCTTCTGGATTCGCGAACGTGGACCCTGCGCTGGTACCCCGTGGCGTTGGTTCAACATTTTTATCGCTCATCCCCACGAACTGTCGTTTCCCAAGCTTGTTTGCAGTGGAAACGCTAAACCTCTCGAAGAGGTACGGTAAGACTGACGCCCTTCGCGGCTTGAACTTCACGGTCAACGCGGGTGAGATAATGGTAATTCTAGGCCCGAACGGCTCAGGCAAGACCACTCTTCTGATGATTCTCTGCACGATTCTGAAGCCGACATCCGGCACCGCTAAAGTTGTTGGGATTGATGTTGTAGAAGATGGGACATAGGCCAGAGAGAAAGATGATTGTTTACATGTTCTCCTATTTGGACAGTCTAGCTCCGGGAGCTCTGCTCTATCTAAAGTCTGGGGGAAAGATAGAGGCGGAGTACCTGCAGCTCGCTAGAATGTAGGCTTCGTCTGTTTCTGGGAAGTAATGCATAACCCGAATATAGCATACTGAACATCTTTCCACTCGGTGAGGCCCATGACATCGCTGGAACCCTGGGACGTGACTATCATTGGCGGAGGAATTCTCGGGACCTCCGTTTCCTACTGGCTAGCGAACCAGTATGAGGGCCGAATCGCAGTTATCGAGAAAGAACAGCAGGTAGCGGTTCACACCTCCAAGAGGAATACCGGAGTCGTCCACCGTCCCTTCTACTTGGACCCGGTCAAGAGACGAGTCTTCGCAAGGTCGTCCCAGGCAGCCTATGGGATGTGGAAATCATATGCAAAGGAGCGGGGTCTGCCGTGGTCCCAGGTGACGACTTTGGAGGTGGCGACGCGGGACGAGGATGTGAAGCGGGTAGAGAAGTACCACCATTGGGGCTTGGATAACGGGATGGGAGAGGACGAGCTGGAAGTTCTAACAGCGGAAGATGTGCGGAAGCTTGAGCCTCACGTAAAGTCTCACGGAGCTATATGGTCGAAGACGGACACCTCTGTTGACTATCCCTCGTTCACACGATCGCTGCGAGGAGACGCGGAACGAGAAGGTGTGAAGTTCATTCTCGGTTTCGAGGTCAAGTCGATTGAGGTAACCAAAGATTTCCTGGAGATTCAGCCGAAGAATGGCGGCGAGAGGATACGGACCCGGTTCCTCCTAAATTGCGCGGGAGGAAATTCCATGCGCATAGCCCACATGCTTGGGGTAGGGAGAGAATACGCCGACCTCAACTTCCGAGGGGAATACTGGGAAATAGGAAAAGAATGGACATACCTCGCCTCCAGGAACATATACACTGTAGCGCAACATCCCGAGCTACCCTTTCTAGATCCCCACTGGATATGCCGTGCCGATGGTCGTCGGGAGATTGGCCCGAACGCCGTCCCCGTGGCGGGGCCCTATACTTACAAGGGCTTTTTCAGAAACCCGATACAAGCGTTGGAAAAGATTCTAGAACCTCCTATGGCGAACAAGGTCGCTCTTCTCTTCAACAAGGATTTTCTGACTCTGGCCGGGGAGGAATGGAAATCGTCCATCTTCAAGTCGGAAATGGCGAGAAGGGCGCAAGAGTTCATTCCAGAACTCAAACTAGACTATCTGGTAAAGCCAGGCATCGCAGGGGTCCGCGCACAAGTAATAGACCGAAACGGCAACTTCATCAAAGAAGCCATAGAGATCAAGGGCCCGTTGTCGTACCATATTACCAACTATAACTCTCCAGGAGCAACTGGGTCACCTGCATACGCAGCCTGGCTGGTCCAGAAGCTAGGTTCCCTTGGCTACTTGAATCTCAGAACGAGAAAATCTTCAGGGTCTAAGGGATCATGGGACTTTGAATCGGTCACCAACATGGTGAGCGACTCATTCTCGAAACCTGCTCCAAAAGCGGAGGAAAAGGCCGAAAGGGAGCCCGGGCCCGAACCGGCCAGCTCGAAATCCCGCACAAGGGAAAAAGAACCGCCGCCAAGAAAACCCTCCACCCGAACCTCTCGCAAGCGGCCCAAAAGCGATCGCAAAGCCAAGGATAGGGAGACTTGGTTCAGGGTCACCAAGCATCCTGATCTAGAAAGCTGATCTAAGGGTGCCTAGATTGTCTGTACTCAGGGAATAGAGTATCTGAAGTTCTTCCAGACCCCGGTCGCGCCTTGTCCGTGGACTGACACGCTTCCCTTCTCGGGGTCAACAGGCTTGAGTGTGAAGAGTCCCCAGCCCACGGTAATGTCCTTGGGGGCGACGGGAATACTCTCCGTCTTGAAGAACGTCTTTCCATCGAGAATCCATTCCGCCCGTTTCTTCTGCGCGTCTATCCTAACCGTGTAGTGGTGCATCATTTCGGGTTTCGTTCGGACCCCCGAGAACGGCGATTCAATGAGATAGGTGAACGCCTTCTTCTCATCAGTCACACCGGGGATCAGGAGTCGTTCGTAGATTGCTCCTATCTTTTTTCCCGTTGTGATGAAGTCGAAGATCATGCCGGTTGCAAAGTCCATGAGTATGAGGCCCGCGAACGCGTCTTGCAGATCCTCCGCGTTGCTTCGATAGGTCTCGGCTCCCATCTCAGCCTCGAAAACCGTCACCTGATCACGTGATACGGGAAACGTCCTCGTAGACGCGTACAGTTGCTTCGGATCGTCAAACATATGGATCTTGTCATGCTTCCGCGTGAAGGGATCCACTGTCAGAGCTAGACCGCCATTCCGGGATGCTATCTTGGCCTTCGGTTCTTCCCAAACCCAGTTCTCGCCGTTCCCCATAGGGAAGCTGAGAACCTTCCATTTCGAAGGGTCAACACGCCCCATCGACATATCATCGTAAAGATTTGTCTCCGTCTTCAACAAGGCTGTCTCATTCCCACTGCGGGTTGAGTACTGGATTTAATTCTTCTGAAAATGCTTCACAGGCGAGTATTAGAGAAATCATTTCAGGAAAGAGGTTCGCTCTGGTGGTTTCCCAGAGTCAATCTGGTTGCTTTCACTTAACAGAGCTGTCCCGAGAGACTTTCGATCGAGATAACACCTTTCTCTTCAACTCTGTTCCGCACACTCTACACGTCTTTTCTGATCCCATGGATCTTCGATGGCAAGCGGGGCAGTACATTATCCAGTCAAACTTGTGAGCGATCCCAAAATTGGCCAGTGATCCATAGTTGAGATGAAGATGCTCAGCCATGTTCTGCACTGCATAGTCATCGCTGACTATCACAGGGTCTTGTCCGTCTTGTTTCAGGTCAAGAGCAAGAGCGACAACTTCTCGATCGGCTTGTGAGACATGGCCTTTCTCGCCTGCCTTAGTGCTGACCGCCTCTACGGATTCCAAGGCGCGAGGAGATGGCGACCTGAGGATCACCTTGCCCTTCTCCTTGTTCACATGAAAGCGTAGCTGTGTCATAGTCCCCCTCAATAGCTCGTCCTCTACAGCGGGAACCGTGTACGCCTCTCCTGGCCGAGTTGGGTTGAAGCCCATGATGAAGGCTGAGGTGTCTAGGACGAGCACCTTCAACCGTTTTCCCTTTCGGAGGACAGTCTTCTGAGACTCCTCTGGAGAAATGAGTCACCGAACCTCACGAAAAACGTGCTGTTGCCGGATTTTCTGAACGATAACGATTGCCCGATCCTGATTTCCCGCTCAAGACGGCCGTCTATCACCAAGTTAGCGCTTGGACCCGGTTCCACCACGCTCAGCTGTACGCCTGCCTTCACCGGTACAACGATAGACTTGACCGGTTGGAGAGGAGCAATAAGTGTGAGCGATAGGCTATCCATCGAGGTTTCGAGAACTGGTCCTCCTGCCGAGAAGGAGTGGGCTGTTGATCCCGTTGGGGTGGAGACGATAATTCCGTCTGCCCTGGCCTGGAAAACTCGTTTGCCCCGGAGTGTCAGGTTCAGGTTAAGCATCTTCGCTGGAATAGTCGGAAGAAGAAGTGCCTCGTTGAGAGCTTCACCTAAGAATCGATTCTGGTGAAGCACTGAGAGCTTCCATTGCTCCTCCAGCTCGTAGTCGCCCTTCTCCCACTTTTCGAAAGCGGCCTCGAACTCTGAAGGCTCGACCTCAGTGAGATAGCCTCTGCGGCCCATGTTTACCGCTAGGATCGGGGTTTTTGGTCTCGACATCTCCTTAGCCGCTTTCAGTACGGTGCCATCTCCTCCCAGCGTTACTAGAAGCTCAATCTCCATTCGCCTGAGAGGCTTACCCCCTGGGATCTTCGCCGATCTTCCTAGATCTTCGTCGGGAACAAATCTGAAGCCGTGCTGTTCGATAATTTTGTGAATTTTCCTAGCTTCGGTGAGTATTTCTTTCGAGCCTTTCTTGGCTAGGATGCCAACTACCTTGGGCATGGCTTTTCAGATCGTGGAGAGCTGGAATAGACCAGTTGAAAAGAATTCTCTAGGAATACCTTTCGAATCACACGAAGTCTTTTAGATGAAGTCCAAGCCGACGAACCGTCAGGACGCAGTTTCATGAGCAAGCCGGTCGAAGTTGGCAGTTTGAAGATTGGCCAGTACGTCCTCATTGATGGTGAACCGTGCCGAATCGTAGAGTTCGAGAAATCCAAACCCGGCAAGCACGGCTCCGCAAAGGCAAGGATCGTTGCGATAAGCGCGTTTACGGGCCAGAAGAAGAATCTCATCAGTCCTGTTGACGGCAAGGCCGAGGTCCCGCTCATAGACAAGCGAACGGGACAGGTTCTTTCCATCTCCGGAAATCTTCTCCAGGTGATGGACATGGAGAATTATCAGACATTTGAGACACCCATGCCGGACGATGAGGACTTAAAGAAACAAATGACTTCCGGAATCGAAGTCGAGTACTGGAGCGTCATGGGACGGAACATGGTCGTCCGCCGAAAGGGCTGAGCAATCCATCACGAATAAAAGCCCTTCAAGAGTAAAACACCTACGGCTTTGGCCGGGAATGACGGCCGAGGCTCTCGTCCGAGAGATGAGCGCAACCGGAGTCCTAGGCGGAGGCCGAATCGGGGCGGCCACCGATGTTGTCGAAGAAATGTTCCGAGGACCAGACTTCACAAATTTCCTGACACTTGCAGGGCCAATGGTCCCATCGGGATTTCGACTGCTCATTGGAGATTTGATCGATCGAGGGTTTCTCGATGCGATCGTGACATCAGGGGCGAACTTGACCCATGATGTGATCGAGGCACTTGGCCTGCACCATTATCAGGGATCGTTCCAGGTCGACGATCGTCTCTTGATCAAGAAAGGGTACAGTCGAATCGCGGACATCTTTGTCAAAGAAGAGTCATTCCAGATTCTAGACAAGACTGTCCGAAGACTTCTTGGAAAAATTCCAGCCGATCAGAGGCGGGGAGTGGCATTCTCAGACATCCTAGGAAAAATCGGGTTCCTCTTGCGGGACAAGGATTCGATTCTCTACAAAGCGGCCCGTAACAAGGTTAAGGTCTTCTCGCCAGGGCTCTTGGACTCGATCCTTGGTCTTAGCCTCTGGAGTTTCTCTCAGACAGAATTGCTACAATTGAACCCGATGGCAGATGTGACTAACATGGTAGAAATGGCGATGACCTCGAAAAAGCTCGGGGTCTTGATTCTGGGCGGAGGATTGCCCAAGCACCACACTCTCTTGGCCAGTGTTCTGCGAGAGGGGGTTGATGCAGCGGTTCAGATAACCGCAGATAGACCCGAGCCTGGAGGATTGAGTGGAGCTCCGTTAGCCGAGTCGATCAGCTGGAGGAAAATCCGGAAAGGAGGAAGGTTCGTTGACGTATACGGTGATGCAACTGTCTGCTTCCCGCTGATAATCGCCGCTGTTCTCGGGAAGGTTAAGAAGCGCGCGAGAACGTTAGGTGAGTAGTCTTGGAAACAGTTGGCCGTTCTCTCACAGACGCGGTCCGCAAACTCTTGCGGATGCCGAACGTCGACGAGAAGGCGATCAAGGAGCTTGTGAAAGACCTGCAGAGGACACTATTGCAGGCGGACGTGAACGTCGAACTTGTCCTCCAACTATCCAAGGCCGTCGAAGATCGTTCGCTGAAGGAAAAGCTTCCCCCGGGAATAACCAGACGCGAACATGTTGTCAAAGTGCTATACGAAGAAATGACAAAGTTTGTCGGCCAAGACCCCGCTAAAGTCGAGGTCCAACCAGGCGTGTTTCGCAAGCTCATGCTGGTCGGAATTCAGGGAACGGGAAAGACAACTAGCTCCGTGAAACTAGCACGATTTTTCCAGAAGAGAGGATTGACAGTGGGCGTCGTTGGCGCCGATACTTACCGTCCTGGCGCACTGGAACAACTCAAGCAGTTAGCGGCCACAGTGGCGATTCCAGTTTACGGCGAGCCCGGCAACAAGAAGCCAGAGGAAATTGCCAAGCATGGTCTCGAACACTATCGGAAAGAGAAGACTGACTTGGTGATCATCGATACAGCAGGAAGGCACAGGAACGAGCGGGACCTAATGGACGAGATGAAGAGAATTGCCTCTGCCGTGAAGCCCGACGAGATCGTGCTCGCAATCGATGCGACGATTGGACAGCAGGCGATTACTCAAGCCCGCGCGTTTCACGAAGCAACACCTGTCGGGTCGGTGCTATTGACAAAGATGGACGGGTCCGCCAAGGGAGGAGGAGCGCTTTCAGCCGTCGCAGGAACGGGTTCGAAGGTCAAATTCATCGGAACAGGAGAACGAGTCGAGGATTTGGAGCAGTTCGTCCCCACAGATTTTGTGGGACGGCTATTGGGAATGGGCGATCTCAACGCGCTTCTGGAGAAAGTGAAGGAGGCAGAAGTGCAAGTTCCCGAGGCGAAAGTCAAACAGTTCATGGAAGGTCGTTTTACCTTGAAGGACATGTATGATCAGATGGAGAACCTTCGGAAGATGGGACCGTTGAGGAAGGTTCTCCAGATGATTCCGGGTGGTGTGAGTCTTCCTGAGGAGCAACTGGGCGTGGCGGAGGAGAAGATGAAAGCATGGAGGGTCATTATTCAGTCTATGACGAAGAAAGAGTTGGAAGAGCCTCGGCTCGTGGACAGCTCCAGGTCGAGAAGGATTGCGCGAGGTGCAGGTCGGCCCGAGCGCGAGGTGCGCGAATTGGTTAACCAGTATTTTACGATGCGGAAGATGATGAAGCAGATGAAACGACGTGGGCCGATGATGAAAGGCATGCCTTTCATGAAGAAGTAATTCTAGAGGAGTTCTCCTAACTAGAGCGTATGAGAGAAGTCGAAAAAACTTCAGGGTTTGCGGTGATCGTGGAGTTCGATCATGTTTCCCCAAGGGTCCGTTAATGTGCCTGAGTTCTTGCCCTTTCGTTTGATGGAATATCCTTGCTTTTCCAACTGGTCAGCGGCCTCTTCGAAGCTGACGACGTGAAGGTTGATCGGACTAACGTCCGCGCCCCGGAGAACTAGGGGTGTGATCCTCGGAGTCTTGTAGAGCGTCAGTTCACCCAGCTTTGTCGCGATGACGCTCCACTCAGGTGAGTGCTCTTTGAGTTCGAATCCTAGCGTCTCGCAGTATAGTTTGACTGCCTTGTCCATGTCTCCAACTTGAAGGATGATGTGACCGATGTCGCTCACGAGTTTGGCCAAGTCTTAGTCCTCCGGGCGGGTAGAGGAACGCGTTTGGTCTTTGTGCTCAAGCTCTTTCTTGAGTTTGTTCTCTCCTTTCTCGACGTAGGCGAATCCCTCCTTCAGTATGGAGCCGAACAAGGGTCCGAACGTGAAGGTTATTGCTGATATTGCCGCGCCGATCGAGAGGAAGGCCATGACGGAGGCGAAGATTTTCCCTCCTACAGTCACGGGCGCTTGTGCTGGGCCCTCGGCAGTTGCTAAAAGGGACATGAAATAGAATGAGGTCACAGAGTCCCAGCCTTCCAGGACCATCATGCCAATGGTTCCAATAGCCATCACGATAGCCCAGAATCACAACTGAGAAGAAAGCTCTCCTCTTGAACGGCGACAGAGGATGCCGGACGATTCTAGCGATTCCTCTTTCATTCATGGGTAACCAATGGCCATTTGAAGGATAGCACCTTAGCTCTTTCTATTAACAAAGCTGCGCGGTTGGGAGCACCTTAGTCTCCGCCCAAGGTCCGGGTAGCCCTTTGGGTTCAATCGCTGCCCCAACAGCAAACTTCGAATCCCTTATGAAACAGCTCCGACAAGTTTTCGTCCGTGCCCGAGAAAATTACAACCACTCTCGAGAATGCCAGACGTCTCGCAGTTACCAAACAACATCTCGCTGGGAAGAGGCCCAACAAACCGGACTCCGATGACATTCTGAGAGTGGCACGAGATCTAGGTTGCCTCCAGCTTGATCCGATCAGTACGGTTGCTCCTAGTCATCTCATCGTTCTCTGGAGCAGACTCGGAAACTTCGACAGAACTGACTTGGACAATTTGTTGTGGCGTGACAAGAAGCTCTTCGAATACTGGGCCCACCAAGCATCAATAGTTTTGATGGAAGACTATCCTCTCTACTATTCTCTCATGCGAAGATATCCTGACGTGCTGGTACGTCCAGGATCGGTTTGGCGACAAAGAATCGACAAATTTCTGAACGCGAACACAAGCTTGAGAGATCATATTTTGAGCGAGCTTAGAAAGAAAGGCCCTCTCCTCTCTCGCCAGTTTGAGGACAAGACCAAGGTAAAGCGTAGTTTTGGCTGGAGTAGCTGGGGAGATGTCTCTCGGATGATGTTCCATCTTTTTTTGAAGGGAGAAGTAATGGTAGTTGGCCGTCAGGGCAAACAGAAACTCTACGATCTCTCAGAAAACTTCCTGCCATCCTGGGTTTCAAAGAAGGAATTGTCGGCAGAAGAGGTCGAATACCTCTCGGCCCAGAGATCACTCCGCGCCCTCGGAGTCGCAAATTCGTCCGAGATAAGCTGGCACTTCTTCCGTAACCGCTATCCAAACCTGAAAGCAACCATGAAACAATTAGTGGCGGACGAAAAGATCATTCCAATCGATCTCAAGGATGGACCAGTCGGGAAGGGCGAACGGTACATTCACTCGAAAGACATCGCCTTACTAAACAAGTTGGATTCAAACAATTGGGAGCCACGGGTCTCGTTGCTCTCTCCTTTCGACAATCTGTTCTGCGATAGGGCCAGAACCAAGCTTCTGTTCAATTTCGATTACACAATCGAGATCTACACTCCCGCAAGCAAACGCAAGTTCGGTTACTACGTCCTCCCGATACTGTACGGCGACAAGTTCATCGGGCGTTTGGATCCGTTCATGGACCGGAAAAACGGGAAACTGATCATCAAGGCAGCACACGCTGAATCACACGCGCCCAAGGACAAGGATACATCGAGAGAAATTCGAGATAGCGTGAAGCAGCTTTCAGAATTTCTCGGGGCGAAAGAAGTAGTCTATTCACGCAAAGTCCCGAAGTATTGGCAAAGCCAGCTTCACTAGTTTCGAGACACACCTTGGAACGAAGGACCTCGCGGACACAAGTATCGAATCTCGATATTCTCGGACTTCGTAATCACGGAGCGTTCTGTAACCTAGTCGTTGTTTCGAGGAAAACGAGCCAAATAAATCGCCGGAATCACCATTACCTGTTTCGAGGGTCCTTCGAAGAAGGCGAGCCTCATGTCAAGAACATCCCCCTTACCACGCTCCCCCCGAGCCACAATACTCTCGCAGGCCATTACCGAAGCGTCAAGCCATTCAATAAGTCCACAGGAGAATTACGTGGAGCAGTTCCTCGCGAGGTTTCCAGACTATAGGAAAGCCCTGTGGTTGGCTGCCCGAAGCGAGGAAGAAGGGCTAGGAAACCCGTCTTATCAGGGATGGCAGTGGAGCGACGTCGAGATGCACCCCACCCGGGTCCTGAAGCTTGTAATAGAAGGAATCGCCAAGATAAGCATGAGAACTAGGCGGGCTACCTACTATCTTCTAAAGGAGCCGGACTTGGTAAAGACCGTCCTCAAGAGCTCAGTTCTCAAGAAATAGTCAGAAACGCGTCTCCCCGAACATACGGGGGTCAGACTCGAAGGCTATTCCGAGAGTCTCGCTATTTCCAGCATCTTGGCAAAGTCTTCCAAGCCACTCGCATAATTTCCGTCTTCACCATTCCAAACCGAGCGTTTGCTCAATATGAGCTCTTTCGCGTCCCGAAGGGGAATCCCACAATATACGAGGTAGGCGGCGGCACATGTCGGGCTCCTACCGAGCCCCATCTTGCAATGAAGGTAGACTCTCCGCCCTCCACGGATGTGTTGCTCAATGAGTCGTGAGACGAGTCTGAGCTGGCTTACTGGAATCGCGGAAAAAGTTTCTTCGACCTTTGGGGTCCGATCTTCGTATTGCAAGCCTAGTTTCTTGGACCACTCCTCCTCCCGCGGATTTCTCGTTAGGTCGACAATCACCGCCTTGCCCTCGCCATGTTTCTTGATCTCTTCCAAGTCTGCTAGCGTTGGGGCTGCGCCTACCCACAATTCGTTGGCCAGGATCTCCGTGAAGTCCAACCGGTCTCTAACCCCCTCTAAAATGAGCATTTGATGAGGGGAGTAGTCACAGACTCCTCATAGGATCTGCCAATTGGCGATTGTTCTAGGCGAGTTTCTTTGGTTCGAACTTGTTGCCGAATTTGTCGATGGAAGCTAGTTCTGAAAGCGGCATCCGGTTCTTCTTCCCAACTATCTTCGTGACGGGATAGCCGAAACCGACCACCATAGTGGGCTTGATATCAGCTGGGAAACCAAAATCCTTCCGCATTACGTCTTCCTTGATTCCCGTATAGACTCCGGAGATTACTCCGTTGTTCCAGGCAGAGAGTTGCATTTGTTGTACTGCGCGACCGGTGTCGATGAGGTGGAACCCTATTTTGGGGTCTGTCAGAACGATAACTGCAAAGTCTGCCCCGGCGACCCAAGGACCACTTGTACTATCCTCCGCTAGCTTCTTAATCGATTCCTTGTTTTGGAGGAGTATGAATCTCAAGTGTTGCTTGTTATTTCCCGTTTGAGTGGCTCGCGCAGCTTCGAGTACTTTCATCTTAACGTCGGCCGGGACCTTCTTCGGGCTGAACTGCCTAACATCCAGTTTAGTCAGAATCGCTTGATGAGTATCCATTTCTCTCAGAGTGTATCCGAGAATAGGCCTAAGTTAAAAAATGTCCCCTTGGACGCTCAAAACGACAGGGTCCCGGGAAAAAGTCATGGTTGATCAGGTTACAGTTCAGAAGCAGGTGGTTGTACAAGAACCGAAGCTGAAAGACTTCTGTAACAAAGTGTGGATGAAGCTGGGTGTCCCGGCACAGGACGCCAGGATAACGACGGATGTACTGGTTCTAGCTGATCTCCGGGGCATCGAGTCCCACGGGGTCGCTCGTCTTCCTCGATATTATACGGATCTGAAGAACGGCTGGACAAAGCCCACAGACCAAAGCAAGATTGTGAAAGAGACCAAGGCGACGGCGATGATTGACGGTGGACAGAGCCTGGGCCAGGTAGTCGGGCACAAAGGAATGGAGTTGGCCATTAAAAAGGCCAAAGAAACTGCGGTCGGAATCGTTTCTGTTCGGAATTCCCACCACTATGGGATCGCGGGGTACTACAGTCTGATGGCCCTGGAATACGATTTGATCGGGATGAGCATGACCAATGCCGCACCGCTCGTGGTTCCTACATTCGGTAGGAATGCGCTTCTCGGTACGAACCCGATCAGCCTGACCGCGCCTGCGGGGAAGGAGAAGGCATTCGTCTTGGACATGGCAACATCGGTGGTTCCGCGAGGGAAGCTTGAGGTCTATAATCGCCAGGGGAAGAAGATGCCTCTGGGATGGGCAGTGGACAAGAGCGGAAGAGGGACGGAAGACCCGCATGCAGTCCTCGATGCTCTGTCTAAGAGATTGGGCGGCGGGATTCTACCTTTGGGTGGGGAGGGTGAGGAGCACTCGGGACACAAAGGGTATGGTCTCGCTTTGATGGTAGACGTTCTAAGCGGGGTCTTGAGCGGTGCTGCCACGGCTCTCGGTGTCGATGTTAACAAGGAAAAACCGAACGTCGGGCACTTCTTCATGGCCTTGGATCCAGCGGCGTTTCGACCGTTGGAGGATTTCAAGAGAGAGATGGACCGGTTGGCCCGAGAGTTGAAAGATTCGCCGAAGGCGGAAGGCCAATCACGGATCTACGTTCATGGTGAGAAGAGTTATGCAAGGATGGAAAAGTTCCGGAAAGAGGGCATTCCATTGGCTCCCAAGGTTGTGGAAGCTATGAAGCAGGTGGGGACCGAGATAGGCGTTCCCTGGCCAGGGTAGCTTCCCGCTCTTGAACTCCAGTCAGGGATTTCTCACCGACTATGCTGGGCTTCTTAACTTCGATATTTTTTCTATGACTCCAATATACACAGAGCCTTGAGAGTTTACGAAACGCTTCACCCTCCATCCAGTACCTTCGAGTATTCGCTTCATCTCCTTCTTCGAGACAATGAGATAGTCAAACCATGGCGTCATGTACTTCTTGTATCGGACTCGGATGGTCAATTCGCCGGGCATTTTGCCCTTTCTTCGGTTGCGTCTGTGGTATGCTAGATGAAACGGCTCATTGGTCCGATATGGGTCGTTGCTTTCGGCAATTATCAAAGCCTCTGAACTCGTTGAGCGGTAGAACTGCCTGAGTAATCGCTTCGCCCGGTTGGGGCTGCCGAAGAGCCCGAAGTTGTTGCCGATCATTAGAATCGTGTCAAACATTCCGAGTCTTGATCTCACGTCTGTGATCGACATGACTCGGGCGTTCCGCAGGCCCCGGAGCTTGCAAACCCTGATGGCTAGGGGTGACACGTCAATTCCAAGGACATCGAAGCCTCTCTTCTGGAAATAGAGGGAGATTCTTCCGCCTCCGCATCCGATATCGAGTACTTTCCCCCGTGCGTATCGCATCGCCTCTTTTTCATGTGGCCGCCAGTTCTTGTATTCGGCAAGGTAGTATCCGGGAAGTGAAGCACTGGTATCGATGAAGCCGTCGTCTCTCTCCACTACCTCAACAACTTCCCTTCCCTTGAAACAGTCGTACAATTGGTGCCCGTAGGCATCCTGACTATCATTCGGCAAGAGGAATCTCACCCACTAGAAGTTCGTGATCTTGCTTGTAAGATTGTCACCATTTCTCGCGGGCTTGATCATCTACTCCGATGGCTTGGTCCAAAACCGAAAATTGGAAAAGGCAAAGAAAAAAACCGCAGCGGCCCCAGAATCCACAAAACGATGACCTGGGCAAGCAAAGCCCAGGGAGAGCGAGAAGGGCCAAATGCCTCGCCGCTTTCAGAACGAATATCGTTAATTCGATTAATAAGCGAATCGGGACCACGGTTCAAAAGAGACCAGACATCCCCTTCGGAGGCCGACCTCTTCAGACACCTTACAATTTCACGCCGGGAACGGAGAACCTCTAGGGTCGAACAATGTTAGCGAGTAGTCGAAGGATATCCCAAGGAGGATAATCTCCGGTTAAACAGGACTTAAGAGGCATTTTGCCCAATCCTGAATTGTGGTCGTCGAAGAATGAGGAAACTAATGGTCCTCATCGGAGCAGTATTCGTCCTGCTCGGAATTGTCGCTGAGAGCCTGTACATTACCAGCGCTAAGGTCGCCTACGCCGGAGCAACAATCTCTGCTAACACGTACATGATCTCGGGTCTTTTCCTAATCGTCCTTGGACTAGTCCTGACTCTGTCTGGAACAAGAATCCCCAAGATCCGGATTCCGCACGTCTAATCGCGGATTACGAATTCGACTTCTTGGAAATAGGACCTAGCGCAGTCTTTGCACTTTTTCAGATTAGGCTCAGATTTTTGTTATGACACCGGGTTCAATTTTGACCGGCCGGTGTCCTGATATTCCGTGAGCAATGTCTCGTACTCCAACGGCGACCAATACGATAGCGATTATGACGGCCAGGCTTAGCTGACCTAAGGACGAGTCGAGGATTACGAAAATGGAGAGAATAACGGTCAAAACCCCCACTAGTCCGAACAGCCCTCGTACCCAAACCGGTGGGTGCTTTGCGAAGCCTGCTGCTACAATTTCCACAATTCCGACAACAAGTAATGCGAAGGCGACGAGAAGGGCTAGGAAGCCGAGTGCGAATTGTGGGTCAATTATTGCAACGATGCCGAGGACCACGGCGATTAATCCTCCTCCGGCGTTTATCTCTCGAAACCAGGGCGCAAAATATCTCCCGTAAATGCTGGCGAAGATCCGCGATAACCCCAGAATGAAGAGCCCTATACCTAGAGTATAGGCAAGGACAGTCAGGGCAAATGAGGAGTCAGCCAACACGAAAAATGCGACCGCCAGAACTAATACGCCCGCAAGTATCTCTAGAACGCGCAGCCAATCAGGGCTTCTTTTCTCTATCAACTTAAGGTCCTTCCAGGCGTGGTTAACTAGGTATTTAGTAGCTTACCTTGGAGTTGTAACTGCACCGGAGGGAATTACACCTCGAACAGGCGTATCAGGTAAGCTGCCAGCACTGTAGCAACGAGGGGAGCTCCCAATATCCCTGTCAGGCGCAAAACTGTTCCGATGTCAAGCGGCCAATCGTGCGTCTGGTGAATCTCCCGTTTGATAGCATCAATGACTGGAAGTTCGCTCACAATTCCTTCGCTGAGAGGTCCATCTCCCGGAGCCTCAACCTCGCTCATGACCCGACTATGGCGAAGTCCCACCACCGATATGAGCGTAGAGACCTTCAAACCATAGCTTGGATGAATCACTCGAGGTAGAAATCAATCTGCGTAGCGTCGTCCTAGTTATCTTGGGAGCTGGACCAGTCGTCTAAAGTCCGTTTTGTCCTAGATGGAGGTTTCGGTCCTTTCTTCTTTACCGTCTGCAAGAAACGGTGCATCTGCTGCTCTCTCTTTTTGCTTGTCCAATAGTAAGCCTCGTCGATCGTTCCTTCTGACATGAGTACCGTCATTTTCCCCTGCCGTGTTCTCCCGGTACGACCTCGACGCTGTATCAGACGGATCTCGGACGGAACGGCCTCGTAGAATATGACGTGGTCAACATCGGGGACGTGCAGTCCCTCCTCGCCAATGCTAGTTGTCACGAG
>VBBT01000016.1 GCA_005881695.1 Candidatus Bathyarchaeota archaeon
ATTTTCGGGTCTCTTGAGAGGCTCTTGCCCGACTTACTGCTGGCGGATTCGAGCTTTGCAAGATATCTTGTGAGATTGTGCAAACCCTGTGTCTCCAGCACGTCGATTGCATGACTCAACGACATCGCCTGGGCTTGCAGAATGATTGCTCCATACAAGGCTCCGGACCCGCCTCTTCTCAGACTCTTTCGCAGCTTCTCCCCGAGCTCCAGTAGCATCCGCTTGTTCGCGCGGACCCCAGCCGGCAGCTGGTGCATAGCTCTCAACTTCTCCGTCCTCTCCTCCATCGCGGCTCGAAGAATCTTGCTAATTTCCTTGTAAGCTGAAGGAAGTGGGACCCGTTCCCAGTTTATAGTCACGTCATTGACGTACTGAACCACATCCTCGTCCTCCTCGGTTCTCATCTCTACGTTGGTGATGGCAAGCTTGTCGCAGATCTCTTGGACCCTCTCTTTTCGAGCGCTCGGCGACGCGGTCAGCCCGAGTATCAACGGGTTCGATGCCTGGCGCTTGTAGCTCTCAGCCACCCCAGAGTATGCGTAGTCCCGGACACACCGATGCGCCTCGTCAAAAACGACCAAACAGACCCGGCTAAGCGGATACCGCCCACCCAGGACATCGTTTCTAATCACTTCAGGAGTCGCAAATACCAGTTGAGATCCCTCGAAATCTATGACTCTCGTAGCTGGAGGAGTTTCCCCGGTAAGCACCGATAATCTGACTTTCTTGTCCGGAAAATGTTCTCTAAAGAACTCGGCGTGTTGTAGAACCAACGGTTTCGTCGGAGCAAGCATGACTACCTTATCGTCGGGGCGTTCTGAAAGGCGCTTTGCGGCTACCAGCAAGGCGACTATGGTCTTACCCAGGCCAGTCGGTAGAACGACGAGAGTGTTGGCTTTGGCGGCAGACTCCGCAATACTGCTTTGATACTCTCTTGCCTGAATACCTATTGGCTTGGAAACCTGCAGTTTGCCCTTGCGCCTGCCCTTCTAGGGAGAAGGCGGGAGGGGGTTTAAGGGTGTGCGCCTGATTTCTTGGATGTGTTTCCTACCGAACGTCAGCAATAGCAGGGATGCTGAAACCCAAGCGACGAGTGCGGCGTCCGCGAACATTGCCCGTAACGGTCTGCCGAAGTAGAGAAAGCCCAGCATGGCTAGCGCCACTGCGAAGATGCTCAGCGTCTGGTACCGATCTACCAGTCCAAAGTCTCCCCGTCCAACAGTCCAGACCTTGTAAAGGGTCGCGAGATAGAGCGCGAGCCCGACTGCAGCTAGCGTTGCCAGGGAAATTAGCGCCCAGTACGGGACCCTAAGAATTAGGAGACCCACTTCATCTGCTACTAGACCAAGTCCGGCACCAAACACTAAGGCGGTGTCCCATCTCGTGCGGACATCTGTCGCAAAAACCATGATAGTTGACGAAGCCAGCAACAATAAGACTCCATAGTAGAGATGATGGATGTGAAATCCCTGAACCCTGATAACAGGACAAGATTGAGTACACCGTGCCTCGAGGGCGACGAACAATCTCGCTACAATAACGGCCATAGTGAACCCTACAGCAGCAAGGAGGAATCCTACTGGCCCTAGCAGTGGCGCGCCCTTTGGCCGGCTCAACCTGACCTAGTCCTCACTGGTCCGCCTTCTTTAGTCTATCCCGGTCTTTTGTGATTTCTGACAGGGCTTTTAAGAAAAATCCTCATTT
>VBBT01000017.1 GCA_005881695.1 Candidatus Bathyarchaeota archaeon
CTGCTTACAATGTACGCGGATGGTGGGGAAGTACAATGGACAAGGTCGTCGTCACAGACGCACGTCTCAACCCAGGATACTCCGGCGGACCATTGGTCGACGCTAGGGGTCGAGTGATCGGGATCAACGCCGCATATGCTAACAACCGCGGAATCTCAGTACCAGTCAACACTGTCAAAGGCGTCATCGACAAGCTAATGCACGATGGAAAAATCAAGCGAGCATACATGGGCATCACAGCAGACAGCATCAATCTCCCCGACAATCTATCCGAGCAAGCTGGTATCGGCCAGGATTCTGGACTGATCGTCTACGGTGTAGACCAGGATAGCGCTGCGAAGAAAGCAGGCCTAGCAATAGGCGACGTTATTGTGAAGCTCGACGGGAAACCGGTTGAGAGCCTCATCGACCTTCGCGGATTATTAGACGACAAAGCTATCGGAAGACACGTCAACATATCGGTTCTTCGCGGAGAGAAACTCACGCAGCTGACGGTAACACCAACAGAAGCAGAAGAATAGAAACCTCAAAAACTAGACTCTGGCTTAACAGCCAGGGTCAACCCTTTTTCTTTTTCCCGGCTCGTGATCCGCGTCACTATCACACCATGAGGCTGGTGGTGTTCCACCAGTCTTCCCGTAAATGTTCATAGGAAAGCTGCGTTCATAATAGGTTGACAATGTCGTCTGAATCGGGCTCTAAGGAGAAGCAGCCTCAGCCACCGGTAGATCTTACGAGTATGACGCCGATGGAGTTCACAGTAATTTCTGAGCCGTGGGTTAAGTACAAACTGGAGGATCAGACAAAGCTCTTCGTGAAGCTTGTAGTTATCAAAGTTGTGAGGGGACTGAATGAGCAAGGACAACCTGCTTACAACATGAACGCGCAGAATATTATTGCAACTCATGGCGCTCCGAATCTTAGAGGCCAGCCCTCGACGACCCAGCTCAACCTGGCGGACCCTTCAAGCTACAAGGTCGTCGCAAGCCTTGATTTTGATCGGATGGGCGAGGAAAAGTGGAACGAGTATCACCTTACTGACGGGACCGTGTTGAAGGCAAGGCTCGAACTGTCTAACGTGTCTAGAATAGACAAGTATCAAGGCGATGGCGACCCAGTCTATCTTGTGAATACAAGTCAGCCGCTCGTCAGGTTCAAGATTTCTGACCAGGTTCTGAAATCAGTTAAGACCCCGGTTCGGCATCCCGACGTCAAAGCACCTTATGGATAGACGCCCACCGGTCAAGCCATCTAATGGGCCTAGGCTCCGATTGCAGCTTTGATCTTTCTACCTATCTGTTCTAGATCAGCATCGCTCGCGGTCTTTCGTTCAGGGAAACCGCCGGGCAGCTCATGAATATAGCGCGGAATAACATGCACGTGCATATGGAAGACCTCTTGGGATGCAGCTCGACCGTTCGACTGGCCGATATTGATCCCGTCAGCCTTGGAGGCTTTCATGACCCCTCGCATAACCTTGGCCACGGAAACGAAGACCCTTCCCACTTCATCGGGCGGCATCTCGACCATGCTCGGGTAGTGGTTCTTCGGAACCACCAGGGTGTGTCCGGGATTTAGCGGGTGGATGTCGAGGAAAGCGATTGAATGCTCGTCCTCGAAAACGATTACGGCTCCTGCTTTTTTCGAGACGATCTTGCAGAAGATGCAGTCCTCATTCATGGGTCCATTCCTCTTCCTTAACCTTGTCTCTCTGGTTTGCCCACCTGGCAAGGTCGAAAAGGAGGCTTGACAACCGGTTCACGTACGGAATCGCTTCCGGGTTAATCGCCTCTATCTTAGCAAGTGCTGCAACCCGTCTCTCAGCTCTCCGACAGACCGCTCTTGCCACGTGAAGCTGCGCCCCGGCAACGCTTCCTGTTGGAAGGATGAATCGTCGCAGAGGCTTCAGCCCGCCGTGAATCGAATCAATTGTCTTCTCCAAATTATCAACGTGAGACTTGCTGATACGCGGAACGTTTGCGCTGACAAGCTCCGACGCCAGATCCCCGCCAAGTGTGAAAAGATCCTCCTGAACACTCTTCAGAATCTTCCTGGTCTTTGCATCCTTTACAATCGCGCGGGCCAATCCTATCTGTGAATTCAGCTCGTCCACCGCCCCATACGCTTCCACTCTCGGATTCTCCTTTCTAACTCGGGTCCCGCCATAGAGACCCGTCTCTCCCCTATCACCTGTCCGCGTGTATCCTTTCATCAAACTAGGAACCCACGTACCGATCCAGAACAGATTGTTGCTTATAGTAACTTAGCAAACAGCTCGCCTCCGCCCAATTACGATACGGAATGAGCAGTCTCTTTCGCGCCTCCGAGAGGGCATCCTCTAGTGTCGTGAACCGGGACGGGTCTCCGGTAAGCGCTCTTCTAGCGAGTTCTCTGAACCTCCAGACTCCAAGTGGAACCCATTCCCTTGTCACTTCGAGAAACACAATCGCTCCAGCCTGGCGCCGATTTTTGCCAAGATATTCGAGGACGGGAAGTCGTGAGGCATGGTAGGCACCAGCGATGTTGGTGGGATAGTCTTTCCTTCCCTTGTTGAGTTCGTAGTCGCCGAAGACCTCTGGTCTTGGCCCTGTTAACCAGCCTTCTAGCGCTTCGAACATCCAGCTTGTCGGGAGTAGAAGGACGTGTACGTTGTTTCCGACGGCGTGGGCGCTGAACAATCGGAAGTCGTCCAGCCGAGGATGATCTACTATCTTTCTTCGAAGGTCTTTCGCTAGAATATCATCAATTGCGGTGATGCTCCATTCCGTCGGGACTAACCTCCGCGTTCTGCTGGCTCCTAGGAGGCCGATTGAGAACATCCTGACAATGTGCTGCTGTGATACTCCATTCTGATAGAGAGATTGAGCCCCCTCGTTGGCAGGAAGGTCAGTATCGGATACTACCCTGTCGATTTGTCGCGGGACATCTGGGTTGCTGGCTAGGCTGAGCCGTTCTACTACTCCTGACGGCCCGTGAGGCGAGCTTCTTGTCAGGAGATTGATTTTCACATACGGTTTTTTCTTCAAGACCAGCTCGGTGTCAGTCGGGGTCTCTGACATTACAATCTCCTGGACAAGTGACAATGTCTTGTCCGGGTTACGGGCGTCTTGGACCCTTACCGGGGACTTTCCCCGAACCAGGCCGAACCTGTATCGTAAGAGCTCGTCTATCGACTTGTCAAGCCACCGGTCCGGAGCATCGAGCAAGGATGGGTCCGGCTCCTGCAACACCGGGACCAGAGGACCCGCTAGAAGGTTGGGATAGCCGTAGCTGCCTAGGAAGACGCCGGGTGGAGAGGGTCCGAAAAACTCGGTCTTCCCAACCATCTTTTCGATATCAACCAGACTCTTTGCCCTGAGGAAGACTGGGCATCGAGAAGAGTTCTGGACACAGACCAGCCGGTTTCCCTTGCAGATCTCACATGATACCTCATGGCTCTGTTCGCTTCGCGCTGGACGGTAGAGGGTCTCCTGCAAGCCTATCGCCTACAGGGTAAGGAAAGCAATTTCAAGCCGAACCGGTCAATCTACCTAGAGCAAGAGCGGGTTCAAATCCGTTTCCCGCCATGGTGTTAGCAACGAAGGAAGCGCTCCTCTACCAGCCACTGGCCGATTCAAGGGTCCGATGCACAGCATGCGCCCGATACTGCAACATCCCCGAGGGAAAGGTTGGCCTCTGCGGGGTCAGACAGAACATCGGCGGAAAACTCCAACTTCTCGTCTATGGAAAAGTGATCACTGGACACATTGATCCGATCGAGAAAAAGCCAGTCGTCCACTATATGCCTGGGTCGAAGATATTCTCCATCGCTACGACCGGTTGTAACTGGCTCTGCCATCCCGCCGGAGCCGAGATCTTACTCTCAAACGGCGACAAGAAACCAGTAGAGGAGTTGCTACCCGGAGATTCTCTCTGGTCTTATGACGTAGACAATGGGATGAATATTCACCCAAACGTCGTCACGCGCACAGGATCCCGTCTCGCCCGGATCTGGAACCTGAGATACGGAGCCCGGGGTGCGGGACACCTCTCCCTCACTGCCGAGCATCCTGTTATGACAGACTCCGGATGGAAACCAGTGGAGAAGGTTGCGCCGGGAGAAAAGATTCTGAAAGTCTGGTATCAGAATACCAAGGACTGGAAACGTAAGAGGCCAGGATCAATTCAGCGGGCCGTATTCAACTGCACAAGATGCGGTGAGTCCGTGAAGGGGATTGACAACTGGAATCGTCACCGGGGAAGATGCTACACCGAGGGAATTGGCATGTCGCCAGAGGTCCGGGAGTATCATCGGAAGAGAATGATAAGCGACAACCCAATGAAAGACCCAGACGTTGCAAGACGCGCGATAGGTGCAAGCAAACAGAGATTCCTTCAAGACCCTAGTCACGGCTGGCACAGGAATACTGAGAGGCTCAGGACCTGGCTTCACCGCCATCCTTCTGAAGGCCAGAAGAGGCTATACAAGCTTCTCGACGAAATGGGCCTGGAATACGACCAAGAATACAGGATCCAGCCAGAGCTCCGACGGCCAGATTCTAGGGCTACATACATCGCTGACGCAGCGTTTCCCGATGCCAAACTGGATATTGAGGTGGATGGGTGGTGGCATTACAAGCACGAGCCGACTCGCGAGAGGGACATTGTCAGGGATCAAACGCTCCGCGCGAACGGGTGGCAGGTTCTGAGAATATCAGGAAGGCACCTCTATGCTCATCCCGAAGAGGTGAAGACGCTCATCGTCCAGCACCTTGCGGCGCCTGTGATGCTAAACAAGCGAACATGGCTCGATGTAACAAGCGTAAAGCCAACCGAGCATTTTGAGCCAGTGTACAGCTTCGAGTGCATTCCCAACCACAACTACGTTGGAGATGGCATAATCCTCCACAACTGTAGCTATTGCCAGAACTTTGACATCAGCCAGCGAAGAAAGGTGGAGGGAACAGACCTCATGCCTCCGGACGTGGTAAGCCTGGCGTTGAGCCATGGTTGTCAGGGTATTGCGTACACCTACAATCAGCCGACAATATTCATGGAGTTCGCCCGGGACATCGGGGTTGAGGCGCGTAGGAATGGACTCATCAACATATTCGTCTCGAATGGGTTCGATACTCCGGATACTGTTGCGATGATGGACGATTTTCTAGACTGCATAACAGTTGACTTCAAAGGAAGTGGGGAGACCGGCTTTGTCAGAAAGTATATTGGGATACCGGACGCGCAGCCAATTTTCCAGACGATACAGGGGATCAGGGACCGAGGCAAGACACACATTGAGATCACGGATCTGATTGTGCCGGAGATTGGAGATAACCTCGACGAGGCCCGGAAGCTCAGCCGCTGGCTCTACGATAATCTTGGGCCGGATGTGCCAGTCCACTTCCTACGATTCCACCCCGACTACAAGCTCATGCACCTACCAAGTACGCCGGTGAGGACTCTAGAAGAGCACTGCAGAGTAGCCAGAGAAGAGGGACTGCGATACGTCTATGTTGGGAACGTCACCGGGCATCCATGGGAACATACCTACTGCCCAGAATGCAAGAACATAGCGATCAAAAGATACGGATTCGACATTACCGGATGGAACCTGGACGACAAGAACCGGTGTACAAACTGTGGATACCAGCTTCCGATATTCGGCAACCTCAGCTCGTCAGTCAGCGAAGACCGATTCCTACCAGTAGTCAACTAAGTGCTGCTTAGGCTTTCTAGCTCCAATTCCGGATACTTGTTTTGACCCAATTCGCGGTTAGTCGCTGAGAGGAGGATGCGAACAAGCTCATCAGGGGAGATCCTTCTGACTCCCTTCAGATGGTGGAGCAGGAGTTCCACCCGGCCGGGCTGGAAGGTCAGCCTTGCCAAGTACTGGTCCTGGTGGACCTTGTGCCTCTTACCATCATCCAGAGAGTAGTGAAGATGAAAGACTAGATCCAGGGTTCTGAACGTTCCTTTCTCCTCTATCCGACGAATCACTCTCTCCACTTCCTTGGCGTCGAGAATGTCGAACCCGTCCTTGTTACCGACTCCGAACTTGAACACGACTCCTCCCGGCTGGTACCCGGGAATGTCAGCGACTGTGATTTCTAGAGATTTTTTCTCTTGAGCGAGTGATCGGAGACCTGCGAAGATTGCCTTCTGCAAACTCTCAGTGTTGATATCGTAAAGCCATGAAGCCCGAGCATGGTAGACCGTGGGGAAGCGTTCCAGTGTCCCAAGCCAGGGATCATCGTCTAGATTTTGGTTCAAAGACGTGACGCCCTCTGATACCGTGAGGGGTACTATGAGACTTTCCAGTTAACCGTTCCATACAGAACGAGGATCGCGAGAGCCCAGCACGCGGAAGGTAAAAGAGACTGGACCACCTCCAATAGCGAAGCCATCCTTGTCAACAGAAAGCGAAGATCTTGAGTTCCGCGACATACTGAAGCATCTTGATCGGGAATCCGCCCATTTCATCATCCGGCTGGAGACGCATCATTCCGGAAAGCTCGTGACCGTTGTCCAGCCCCACGATCTAATCCGGGATAGTATCGACTTGCCCGGACTTGCACACCGGCTGAAGCAGAGCCTTGGAACCAGCGGCGACCTAGAAAACGGCCGTATCATTCTCCACGGAGATCATCGAGACCAAGCCAAGAACGAACTCGCAAAGCTAGGCGTCTCGCCCGATAACATCGAAATGATCTAGACCAAGCGAAACAAAGCCTATCGTGTTCCCGGGTGAGCTATTGGGATCTTCCAGCCTCTCCAAACGCTGACCATTCGAAGAACGAATGTAGCTATCGCTGACATGATTTCAATTGTCGGTCCTAGGGCTTGTATTTGATTTGCCAGAGTGATGATGATTGCTCCGAGCAAGGAAGCGACCGCGTATATTTCGCTCCTCAGCACCAATGGCACTTCCGCGGCCAGAATATCCCTCAGAGCTCCTCCGCCAATACCTGTGAGCATTCCTAACAACACGGCTGGCACCGGGCCGAGCCCAGCCGCGAGAGCTATCGTGGTTCCAGTGACAGTAAAGATAGCAAGGCCAGCCGCATCGAATGCGATAACAAACCGGTTCCATCGCACGATTTGGCGGAAATCCAAGAAGACCAAGAGCCCTGCGACCCCAGCAGCCGCGAGATACCGCCAATCAACCAGCGTCACCGGGGGAGTGTGCCCGAGGATTAGGTCTCGCATTATTCCACCGCCAAGCCCGGTTGCCACTGAAAGAACTAGGACCCCGAATAGGTCCATTTTCTTCCGGACCGCAAGTATTCCACCGCTCAAGCCGAACGCGAAAGTTCCTACAAGGTTGAGTATCAGCGTCTCATCCATTTTTTCTCTTACTCCTTAGCATTGTTTTTCATACTCAAGAGTATCACATAACATGAATCAAATCTTCTAACGGACCAGGTCTAGTAGAACAATGATTGAGGGAAACCGTATCCTGGTCCCGGAAGTCTCTGGAGGACGGCTACAGGAGTTTGTGGACGACTCTGAGGCAGGCGTTCATCACGTAGGGAATCTTGTTCGCTGATAGCATTTTCTTCGCTTCCTCGTTTTCGAGTCCGAGCTGGGCCCAGAACGCGAACGGTCTACCATACTTCTTCCGCATCTCGATCACCTGCTGTGCAACCTGCGGAAGTTCTTCGCTAGGACGAAAGACGTCCACGATATCCACCTTTTTCGCCAGGTCTGGAGGCATGTCCATGAGGCTCTTGTACGCTTTCTCCCCTAGAATCTGATCAGCAGTGGGATTTACCGGGATGATCGTGTAACCGTGTTCTTTCATGTACGCGGGTACCGTATAGGCTTCCTTCTCATGGCTCTTCGAAGCGCCCACCACAGCAATTACATCGTATTTCTTCAGAACTTCCCTCGGCGATATCGTCGAGCTGGGAGCGTGGGTGTGGGACGTAATGCCTTGCCTCTGCTCTGGATGAGTGTCGCGGTGGCTAAAAAGATGCTGAGCGAAATTCTACCTAGCTCTGAGGTCGAATATTCCTGAACTGTGTATAGAACAATGAGATGGAGATCACGTAGAACACTGTTGCGAGATAGAAGGGAATGTCGAACCTTCCTGTTGCTAGGATCAAGCCTCCGACAACTGTGGTTATGCTGTTGGGGATTCTCCAGACGACTGTGTTGATGGCGCTCGCCAATCCTCTTTCGTCTTGGGACATGATGCCCATCAGATAGGAGTCTTGCAGAGGGACTGACACGTTCATCAAAGCTGCGCGAATGATGTAGAGTCCTCCGGCCAGTCTAACGTCCGGGACGAATGCGAGGCTCAGCATGAAGACTGTGGAGAACCCTTGTGTTACGACTATTGCTTTGAGCAGGCCGAACCTGCTTGATAGCCGGGGGCTAGTAATCGCAGCCAGAGCAATTGTGAGATTTGACAGCGAGAGTAAAGGCCCACTAAACGTGTCGGGAGTTCCGAACTTGAGGAAAAGCCAGGTCGGAATTAGAGGAATGATGAACCCTGCTCCAAGTCCGATAAGGCTGTTTATCCCGGAGAACTTGAGGAGAGTTGGGAAGTTCTTGCCTCTGATCAGTTTCGTTGGGTTTGGAGTTTCCTTGTAGCCCCTGAGGATGCGAAGCAGCCAAACTGGCGTGATAGCCGAGATTAGTCCTACGATCACTAGGAGGTCTTCATGAATTGGGATCGAGCCTAATCCCGTAAGGGCCTGGATTGTTGGGATGAATGTTGGCAGTAGGAACCCGAACGCTACGCCTCCATTACCAAGGATGAATGAGAGCGAGAAGGAGGCGTCCCGGTTCTCCAAGCTTGTCTGATCAGCGATTATCGCGTTCCAAGTTGAGAGCGCGGCGGACTCGGCTATTCCAAGAATTATTGCAGCAACCACAAGGAGGGTGACGTTGACGGTTAGGGCGATCATTATGATAGGAAGGGGAACTAGAGAGGTGCCGATCAGGAGGAGCTTCTTCCGCCCCTTCCTGTCGGAGAGTATTCCGAGGGGTATTGAGAGAAGAACCATTGCGCCCTCTAGCCCGAGGAGAAGTCCGACGATGCCTGCGCTGATGTTTAGTTCGGGAAAGAATGCTGTGAGGTAAACAAGAAGGTAACCTATCGCGACATTGTTGAAGACAAGAGCAACGATGAGCCACTTTAGTTTGCGAGGAATCTTGGAGAAGAATCCCCGTTTCTCCTGGACTTCGGGATTCATCTCGGCTCTCCAGCGATGGTCGGGATTGGATTGGGGTTATTTAATCGGAGCCGGGTTGGCCGGTCGAATATCAGAGGATTGTCGGCGTTGAGTTTGCTCTCTCAGAAAGAGTTGTGACAGTGCTGCGGAGCCGAGAGCTGCCGCAAACGCGAAGAGAATGACAGACTGGAGTTGTGTCGCGTCCGCAATCACTCCACCGATCAACGGACCTAGGCCGCCCCCGAGACTAATTGCCGACTCCAAGATTCCCAATCCTTTTCCTCTATCAGCAATTGACGTGTAGTCTGACATCAGTGCTGCAGCGGAGGCCTGGATCAATGGATAGATTGGGAGAGTCCACAAAATCGTCACCGCGACGGTGTTAGTGACGAAGTAGATCGTCGCAAAATAGATCGCATATCCAATAGCTCCTAGGATGAACACGGGCTTTCTGCCGATCCTGTCGTCCAATGGACCGACGACTCGAAATGCGATTGCTCCGAGGAGTGTGGTCGCGGTAGCGGCCAGGCCTGCCATCAATCGGGACCCGCTTAGAGAATCCACCAAGTAAATTGTGAAAAAACTGTTGAATGAGGACGACGAAACGAGTGCGAGAATTGATACGCCGCAGAGAATTCCGATATCTCTTTGCTTTAGAAGACTCCAATACCCCTCCGGGTGAATCACAGATTTCGCAATGGTAAGCCCTTGTTTGGTTAGGAAGGAAACGATTAGGATTCCTGAGTAGCCGTAGAGCGCCCCTAGAACGTAGAGGTAGATCGGGTCGAGGAATTGGAAGAGCACTCCGCCGACGAGTGTTGCCGATGCATAACCTAGTGAGGCTGCTGCCCAGAATGCTCCGATAGCCCGGCCATACTGGGTGGAGGACTCAGTCGCCAGCGCGGCAAAGATGGGAATGAAACTTGAGGAGAATAAACCCATCAGTGCAACCACGAACACAAACTGTGCAGGGTCTCGCAGAAACGGGAAAAGAGAAAATCCAAGAGCTTGAACAAGGAACGACAGGACCAGAATTCTCGCCCCCCTTCCCGTTGAGTCTAGAATCCCTCCCCAGACGGGGGAAAGGACGATCGTTTCAACGGCTGGAATGAACGAAACTAGGGAAATTAGTGAGAAGGATGCTCCTAGAGAGCGTAGCTGGATTGGCAGAAAGGCCCAGATTATTCCGATCGGGCCGAACGCCAGAGTGGTTGATAGCTTAACAGCGATTCGCTGGTCCGTAACGACCCGTCCCACGAGATGGCGCAGAGGCGAACTAACAGGCTATTTTGATGATGTCGTCTGGATGAGACGTCTGATCTCTTCGCTTATCCTGCGACGCTCATTGTCATCCTTTGCCATCATCCATTGTAGCTTGAGCTTGAACACACGATCCTCAAGGCTAGCGTTCTGTTTCTGCACCGTGTTCACCATGCTTGTCGGCGCCATCGCCCGGTATCAAGGACCGATTTGCTGATGGTATGAATATAACAAGTTCTGAACCTGCTACTGGGATGCTAAAGCCCGGCCAGTCCTCCGATTACAAAGCCGACGATCGCGAGGAGGCCGAATGCCAGGTGGAGAATTATCGTGTTAGCGTTGGCAGGAATTATCGCGTGCGGATCCTTGTAGTTAGCTCTCAATATCCTGACCGCCTTCAAAGCAAACGGTAGACTGAACAAAGCGATGAGCGTTGCGAAGCTTGTGATCGGGAATGAGACGAAAACCTTCAGAAGCGCGTAGAGGAGCAGTAGAAAGTATGAGGTCGCTAATAGTCCGACGTAGACAGCGACAGACCTGAGGTAGCCCAGCCTCAAGACCAGAGTCTTCTTTCCAACGGCCTTGTCTGCGTCCATGTCAGGAAACTCGTTGATCCACAAGACTGCTGCTATGAGAAGTCCGACTGGAATGGACGCGAGTAGCGGTACTGTTGCTGATGCAAGGGACCCGGTTTGCACGTAGTAGGCGCCGAGGGTCATTACGGGGCCGAAATTGAGGCCGACGAGAAATTCTCCAACTCCTCGGTACGCGAGTTTGAAGGGAGGGCCGACGTAGAAGTAGGTGGATATGACACCGATCAGTCCGAACCAGAACAGCTGGTAGAGTCCCAGCGCGAAGATGAGGTAGAATCCTATGAGGGATCCGAGGATCAGACAAGAGGTTGATACGATCAGATGGATTGATGGCTGAATCAAGCCCGCTGTTAGTATTCTTCCGCCACCGGCGAACGGGTTCTGGTGTCTGACTTGGAGATCATTTCCGCTCTTGAAGTCAAAATAGTCATTGAACATGTTACTAGCGATCTGGATCAAACTCGCACCGAGCAGCGTCAGCAGGAAAGTAGACCAGCTGAACACGTGCACTGTCTCCCAAGCGACCACGCCCCCGAGTATGACGGGCACGAAGGTCGCCTGCAAGAATGGGACCCGCATCGCCTTGAGCCACAATCCAATGAAAGGCGGCTTTTTCGGGTCGACGCTTGGGTTGGATGACATTGCAGGCTTTCTCTCTGTTTCGAAAACCCGCCCTCGCCGGAGATGATATAAGGCTAATTCCCGAGATTGGCTGGGTTAAGGGGCAAAAGGCTAAAGCGTGTTCGAGAGTCCACGATAGACTCCTAACGTCGTGAAGAATTTGGCCGAAAACTGGGACGTAGTAGTTGTTGGTGCTGGCATAGCGGGCTGTATGACAGCGGGCACGATCGCGCTGAAGGGCAAAGGCAACGTAAGCGTTCTCCTCATGGATCGAAACCCGCCGACCGAAGCGGGCAAGAAGACGGTTCTAGGCTGGGTCTGCGGCGACGCTGTCGGCGAGCATCACATCAAGTACATTCACGAACGCATCGGGACTACCTATGGCAAGCCCGAGATGGAGAATAGGGTAACTGCAGTCTATGTGTACTCTCCTGACATGAAAGTCAGGGTCCCGTTCGAAGGGCCCGGATATGTTCTCGACCGGCCCAAGTTCGCAAAACGATTACTTGATGATGCGTTGAAAGCGGGTGTTGAATTTCGTGGTAGCGTCCAAGCAACGGAGTTGATTCAAGAGAACGGGACGATAGTTGGGTTGCACGGGCAATCAGTCGGACCTGGGGTAAACCAGCCATTCGAGATTCGCTCCAAACTTATCATAGATACCTCGGGAATGTCCACCAAGCTTCGCAGGAATCTTCCTATTCCGAGTCATATTGAGAAGGAGATCAACAAGGACGATGTAGAACCAACAGCGCGTCTGAACGCGAAACTCCGGGACGGCGTTGAAGTGGAACCATTTCACTGCGACATCTACCTCGACGCAGAGAAAGCGCCTGGAGGCTACCTATGGCTCTTTCCAAAATCCGAAGACAAGGTCAATATTGGTCTAGGGATTCAGCAGAAGAGAAGTCCAAAGCCGCTCAGCGCTCTCCTGAAAGATTGGTTGGCGGCGGATGACCGATTCAAGGATATTCAGCCCCTGAGCGATGACAGCAACCTAACAGGGTCCTGGCAGGTGTCGGTTAGACACCAGAACGACTGTCTCGTCGCAAACGGCTACATGATCTGTGGAGACGCAGCATGGTTCCCTAACCCGATCAGCGCCGGCGGTATCGGCCCCGGGCTCATAGGTGGGGTCATGGCCGGCGAAACCGCTGTGCGGGCGATGGAGGCGAATGATTTCAGCGAGAAGCAGCTTTGGCAGTACAACCTAGACTTCGTCAACCACTACGGCAACAAGACAGCTGGTCTGGAAGTATTTCGGATGTACCTGCAGACACTCAACAATGCCCAGATCAACTATGGAATGAGACACTTCCTCTCATCAGACGAGGCCACAGAGATATCTCTTGGAGAAATGCCGCACCTCTCGGCTGGCAAGAAGATAGTCAAACTGTTCAGAGGTCTCGGGTCATACAAGGCGTTCAGTGGACTTGTGTTCACGATGAGTAGGATGCGAGCGCTCAACGAGCTCTACCAGAACTATCCGAAGGACCCCGCGCAGTTCGACGCTTGGAAAGCCAACGTCGATTCGATCCTGGCCCAGGGCCGAGCCCGTTTCCACTAAACCACGAACAGTAACATCGTCAATAAATAAGGGCCGGCGAACAGGGCCACTTAGAAGGGGTTGCCTTCGCCAGAAATCGGCGCATCCTTTGACTCAAGACCGCTAGACGATCAGGCACTTGTAATGAACATGCTATCGTCTGAGTCGGACGCAACCTACAGTTTCCAAGGAATGAAGAGAAGGCTCGGACTACACCAAGAGAAACTAACACGGATCCTCAAACGCCTCGAAGGTGACAATCTTGTCTTGAAGACGGACGAGGGATACAAGGTACTGCACCACTCTAGAAAGACTACACGCCACATTGACGAGGGAGAACCGATCATTCGAGGCCAGCTTCCTCCAGGAATCGACCCGGGCATTCTTACATCCAAACTCAAAGGCCGATGGTTCAAGAACTTCCGCTGGCTAGGATACTCCACCAGCGAATCAGGCCAATCGCTTTACTGGATCACCGAGGACGGAAGATTCCAACTAGTTGTCCGGCTTGCTCCCGCGGAGATTCTTGTCTGGAGCCAACCTACAAACGATGTTGAGACGCATTCTTCAATTGGGGCGGGCTACGAACTCTTCGACAGAATCAGCCGCATTCTTCCCGAAACGGAAGACTACAGCTAGATCTACAATCATTCTGGTTGACTGGATACCCTTCTCCCCAGTCAATATCCCGCACCCTTCGCACGAGTATAGGTGAAGAAACATGCGAAGAACCTCCATAGCCGTACGGTTCAGCTCAGGAATCTTTCGACAGGATTGGCAGCCAATGGAGCGGCACCCCAGACCCTTAAAGCGCAGAAATCCCAACGAAATGGGCCAGACGCCAAACAGGGTGCTTAGCGCGCCTTCTCGCCCTTGATGAGTCGATATAGATTCCGTGACTGAGATCCTTCGATCCCTCGCCGACCCAGTGTCCAGTTTGAACAATCGTTTTCCTGTGTTATTGCTGGAAGGACTATCCAGGCTGACACTAACCGGGTCATATTGTTGAGAAAGAAAGTTTACACGTTGACTGCACTAGTATCTTGACAGAATCTGGTTCAGTTGCCACTTCCCATGTCTGCTGTTCGTCCGGTTCTTCTCTATGACAATGATTGCGGAATCTGCACCCGATTCGCGCACATCGCGAGTTCTCTCTCGAAAGGTTGGCTGGACACTGTCGGCTTATTTACCGAGAAAGGGATGAGGATAAAGTCAGAGTTCTTTCGCCTCGATGATAGGCCGGATGAGATGTTTTGGCTTCTGTTCGGGGATAAGGGCTATGGTGGTAGAAGCGGGTTGTTGCCATTGGCCAGGGAAGTGATCAGGGGAAGAGTGCTTTGAGCGAGCGATCGGGGGAAAGCTGCCCTAAGCCTAGGAACGCGGTCCAGCGGGTCCTCGGGACCCTGCGAAAGGGAAGAGTCGTCAAGAAAAAGAGAACCGAATGATCGTCCTAGTTCAGTCGAAGGCTCTTGTCAGCGTCGTATCCAAGTGATCGTCCCCAAGCTTTGATGCTGTCTAGGATCTTTTTCGATCCGAACCAGCATAGTGTTGTGAAGATGGCTTTGAAGGCGGGGTTCAGTTTCATGAGTGTTGGTGGCATTGAGTGTAGCTCTAGCACTGTGTGCCTCCAGCTTCTGTAGATGACCCAGAACCTCGCTTCATCTATTGCTTCGTCGATGTTGAAGAAGCTCTTGTTCTTCAAAACGCCCAGCGGGACGAAGCTGAGAGGCGTCACTGTGAAGTGGGCTCGGTTTCCGATCTCTTTTCGCAGCCCGTGCTCCATCCGATCGATCAACCGGACGGTCTCGATCGCGTCGTCGGTGGTCTCTCCTGGTAATCCTACGATGAGGGTGTAGGCTGGGAACCAATAGTTCTCATTGAAGATACGTGTCCCATTGTAGATGACTTCTTGCCATTCGCTCGGGCTGAAGGGTTTCACCTTCAAAGGCATATACTTGCGGATGAGCTCAGTGGAGCCGGTCTCAAGTCCCGACTGGATGCCGATGTACTTGTCATCCTTCGCACGAACTGTATCAGATATTTCCTTGATGAGTTCTGGATCCGCTGCCGCCGGCGCTGTTGTACCATGGGTCGGGTTGGCGTAAGTGATCCCCCCTTGGGTCATCACTGTCTTGAAGAGGTCCACTACCGCCTCGTGGTTAGGCATGAACCCGTTCTTGTCCTCGAGCTTGTAGAGGAAAATATCCTCACTATGAATCCAGACGTTGGGGTTTCCAATCTTCCTGTTGACCGCGATCTCTCTCTCAATCTTGTCCGCGGGGTAGTATTTTGCCGTGCGCAGGTTTGGCTCGCAGAATTGGCAATTGCGGCCGCAACCTCTCATAACCTCGACAAGCCCATGAGTTGAGGCTCCAACTATGTCCGGGATCTGTTCTAACTTCGGTCCGCGGGGAATATGGATGAATTCTGGTGCGCCGTTGAATTCTATGTCATTGTAGATATCTTGTATGACATGGTCGCACTCTCCGATCACGGTATGGTTGACTCCAAGGGCCCTCGTCTGCTCGTCCTTGGTTTCCATCTGCCAAGCGCCTGACCCGCCAAGGACGAGTTTTGCCTTGGGGAACCGTTTTCTCGCTCGGTTGACCTCGTAGACCAGCTCAAGGAATTTCCTCTTTGTATACGCAGTCAATTGGCCTCCGTCAGTGAACATCATGCTAACGGGTCCTAGTCCCAACGGATCCATCGTTGATATTCCGATGATCCGGGTGTCTTCGTTAACGAACTTGGATACATGGTCAGGATGGGCGACCACTACCTCCTCGGGCTTGTACGTCCTTAGAATGGAGGCTTCCAGCTTTCTAAGCCCGTAGGGCGCCATCTGTGCGACCCCGTTGTTGTGTTTGACTTGGGGAGAGAGGAAGTCGAATACGATTCGAGGAACTTTCTCGGCAGGGGCACAGCTGAAGAATGGGAGCAGGGGGATACCCCAGTATTCGCTCATTTGGGTTGAGTCTGCTGTGAGCACTATTCTAGCCATTCATCTATTCCTCAAACACACTTTGCTTTAGTTAGGATTAGGTCTCTCTTCCGACCGGTCTTCCCTAAAACAACCTGTTTTCGAGGTGCTATGTATTTTAAACTAGTGTTTCATGTCAACCGGAAAATCATCAATTGCTCTTGTTTGGATACCTTTCAGGGTAGAAAGCCATCCTTCTTTCCGATGAGACGTAATGTGAGGGGTTGCAACTCCTCCGGGACTGCGCAGAAAGTGGGTTATTCGCGAAAAAAAAGTTTGTGAGTTCAGCAGATTTTCCGCAGAACTCTTTCAATGAAAATCCAGTACCTATCGCGTTCTCTGATCGGATCTCTTCGACACATGAAACGCCTAGGGCCGGACAAGTAGAAGGCTTGGAGAGCAAGGAGAATCAGACAGATTCTCTATCTCTCAGACCGAGCGATGTCCATAAAAGAGTCGATGTCGCTTTGACAAGATCATGCAAGCGACCACGAGTATCCAAGCAGGAATGCGCGCTCCTGAGTTCACCTCTCTCTTGACTACGGGAGATGTAGTGAAGCTCAATGATTACAGGGGAAAGAAGGTTGTTCTCTACTTCTATCCCAAAGACGATACTCCTGGCTGTACCATCGAGGCCTGTGGTCTCAGGGATCAACACGCGAAGATTCGCGAGCTGGGAGCAGAGGTCTTGGGCGTCAGCGTTGACAATGTCGTGTCCCATCAACACTTTACACAAAAGTTCAACCTCCCATTCCAGTTGGTCGCGGATTCGGACAAGAGCATCACAAAGGCCTATGGCGTTCTGAACGAGAAATCCAACATGGCGAGACGAGTTACCTTCATCATCGATGAAAAGGGGATCGTCGAGAAAGTATTCGATCCCGTCAAGGCTGACGCACACACGCAACAAGTAATCGACGCACTATCTCAATAGCCATTCGCGCCGCCACAGCTAGGCTACTACACCGGACAGGGGACTGGTTCCCCTCCGAGCTTCGCTGAGAGATCCTGCCGCGTAACTGGTTGGCGGCGATTAACGGATTACCTAGATCTTCAGAAGAGAGTCCTTCTGGAACAGAGTGTTTTGTTGTCCAAAACTCTGGTAAACTTTTCCGGGTATCGAGATGTCAGCGAGATACAAATCGCCTAGGTACAGCGAGGCGCCTCGTGCTAGGAACCCGGTCTTCGGAAGTGCTAAGGTGAGGGTTGAGGTCGCTTTGATGCACGGGTCGTAGGCCTCACCAGTCGTCGCGTTCATTCCTGAGGGAACGTCTAGTGCCAAGATAGGACGGCCGCTCGTATTGGCGTCTTTGATCATTACCGCTACCATGTCCCGAGGGTTGCCTTCAAGTCCATATCCCATGAGAGCATCGATAAGCAGATCGTAATCTCTCAGAGCGTAGTCTGTTGATAGGATCGGGATTCTCATTTTTTCGAGGATGTGAAGTTGTTCAAGTGGTACGCTCTTCATTCTATCTTTCGTTGTGCCAACAATCACCTCGACATTGGCACCCCAGTTCGCTAGGTGTCTCGCTGCGACCATTCCATCTCCTCCATTGTTGCCTCCTCCGACGAGGCAGGCAACACGCTTTCCGATCGTTGTCCCTTGCAACATCCGTCGGGCCATGGTCGCTGTGGCTCTGCCTGCGTTCTCCATCAACATGGGGACATCCACTTGGAACTCTCGAATTGTGACATCGTCTATCCTACGCATCTCTTCAGCCGTGACGTAGACGATTCCAGCCCTCTCTTGCACGTTCTCTCATCACCCTGCCGAGCAGATATACTGAGTACCACGAATGAGGAATATTCAAAACTTGAAACAAGTGGAGCGATAGTGAGGTTGAGAATTGCATCTCCTAGTTGACGACGTTCAGCTCTGGGATGGAACTGGCTCGCCAGCGCAACCCAAAATGTCCATAGAGGTTCGTGATGGGCGAATTCATTGGATCGGCTCGGCGTCCCAATGGCAGGGTAACCGAGCTACTGTTCGAGTCGTTGACGGCAGGGCTCGAACATTGATTCCCGGGCTCATGGATTGTCATGTTCACTACAGCAGTCCAGGCGGGCCCGAATGGATCGCGCGATTTACCGATCCCCTTCCCGAAATCTCAATGCGTGCGATCGAACTCGCAGAGACCAGCTTACGAAGTGGGGTTACGACCGCACGAGAAGTCGGCGCACCCAACGGGATCAGCATCAGGCTCGCAAGAGCAGCAAGAGCAGGAGAAATTCGTGCCCCGAACATTCGTGCCGCCGGGACATGGATTGCCCATCAGGGCACATACGTTTCCTTCGCGAGACAATTCGGAGAAGTTGACGAACTACGAAACGCGATCAAGACAGAGCTCGAGGCGGGAGCAGACCTGATCAAGGTCGCACTAGCAGGCTGGAACGAAGGCGCTCGCCCCCAGGACGCGCCGGATATTCCGTTCGACAAAAAACTGCTCGCTGTAGCCGTCGAAGAAGCGCATAAGGCAGGTTTCAAGATCGCATGTCACGCCAACGATCCGACCAGCTGTCAAATTGCCGCCCACGCTGGCGTTGACTCACTCGAGCACGGGATGTTTCTGGAAGCAGGAGATCTCGAAGCGATGGCGAAGAACAAGACGTGCCTCGTCCCGACCATGTCAGTCTGGGATGCCATGCTCTACTATGCCCGCGCAGTTGATTGGCCCGAGGCTCGTAAGAAGCGGGCTGAGGATCTACGACAGGGATCGCGTGCAGCGGTCACATCCGCAATCAAAGCTGGGGTTAGGATAGCGCTGGGGACTGATGCTGGCGGTGGAGCTGCCCGTCATGGTCGAATCGCGAGGGAAGCCGAGCTCATGGTCGAATGTGGAATGGAGCCACGCGACGCGCTCATCGCCGCCACCTCAAGCGCAGCAAGTCTAATCGGCGAAGCCGAACGCGGGACGATCGGGGAGGGGAAAATTGCGGACCTAGTTTTGCTCGACGCGAACCCCTTAGAGAGTATAGGCGCACTGAGGCTGATTGCGGCCGTGTTTCAAGACGGACGTCGCGTAGCGTAATTCGCTTCCGACAAAGAAAGCAACAGGCCACGGGTTATCGCCTGCCCTCGTGTAGAGACCCAGGAAGGGCCCGACGACTTCGAAATTTTTGGTGGACCGGGCGGGATTTGAACCCGCGACCTTCCGGTCTCTAGACCATATGCTGGTTTGCAAACCGGACGTTCTTCGGCCTGACACTTGACTCGTCAGCATACCAGGCTGAACTACCGGCCCACTCGGCCGAACCCGATATTCTACCCGGTTAAAGCCTTTGAAGAGGAACTGAGCTGTCAGGCTTTGCAATGCAACAAACACTTTCGGTCCCGTCTGTGAGATTGAAAGGGCAATGACAATCAGATTCTGTGATGCTCGCATCCTCAGAGTTCCATCTTTCTCCTAATGTTGCAGCCGAAACAGGAATCCATATCGGAGATGGCGGGCTCTCCATCAAGAGAGGAGGACCCCACGGCCATTATCAGTATGAAGTAACGGGACATGCACTCGAAGATCAGCTTTACCTGATCGGCACGGTAATGCCGACAATCTCTGCCGCGTACGACCTCCACCGACCTGGGTTCTACATCAACCCTGAACAGACCTGGATCTCTCTGAGATATCAGAGTAAAGCCGTTGCTCTCTTCAAGCACGAAAATCTAGGGCTTCCTAATGGGAGGAAACGAAACCTCTCAATTCCCGAGGCGATTCGGAATGATGCCCATCTAATGAGGCCTCTTACAAGAGAGCTTCTAGCAACCGACGGCGTCCTTGGATTCTACAACGCTGGGAGAAACAATCCTCACAAATATCCACGGATTCAGATAAAGCTGAAAGCGAGTCTTGTGATAGAACAACTAGCTACCTTCCTGCGAGCTGACCTGGGCATTAGCGCATCCTGCCGGTCCACTATGTCCGTTCATGAAGGCCGAAGCCCGAGTCTTCAACAGATGCTACAAGTCAACCGTTCTGAGGACATTGAAACTTGGAGGAGAGAAATCGGGTTTTCGAACCCGTCACATATTTCACGTATGATGGTTTTCGAAGCTCTAGGCGAATGCGTACCTCGAACAAGTATCGTTGACCGCTTGTCGTTCCTTTGCGGATATTCCTCAAGACTTGCGACCTCAAAGCCTATCGCTCCCGGCGATCTAGTCGCTATGGTTGATAGGATGACCATGCGGTTTGGGTTCCCGCGAGTGACGGGAGAAGCAATACTCCAAGGGATAAGCCAAATCAACAAACGTTTGGGATCAAATCTAAATCGAAAACTGCCAATGCTTGTTAATTGTTGAGGGCCGCCGGCGGGATATTCCCACCTACCAGAGGTGTTTTGAACCCGCCCTAGAGACTCCATAGGCCAAGGCGTTTCGACACGTCTTTCAGGCCTCTGCGCTACCAAGCTACGCTACGGCGGCCACGCGGGAACCGGGTCTTGGCGAGGAATATGTAAGTTTAGGCCCACCCTTGGGATTCGATTCAATCAACAGGATCCCATCTATTACACTAGTCCCACCACAGATTCCAGATTCCAGACTCCAGGCGAAACCTCTGTGATTTCGTCAGGGTAGCGTTCACCTAGGCGCTCTTTCAGGCGTTCGATGGTAGGGGCGTCTGCTTTGATAGTGACGGTGTGAAAGACAATCCCTTCGGGTTCTGCATATCCTGACAGCGTTCCGTGGAATTCGAGAGCAATGTCGACCATTTCTTTGAAGGTAGGTGAGTCGTTCCACCGTTTGTCGGGATCGATGCGCAAGCGCCCCGTGATCAACCCGTTCGCGATTTCGGCGGGAAAGTTCTCCAAATCGCCACCATGCATGAGAGTTCGGACGATCTCGTCCATTGGCATCAGGCTAAGACGCGTAGGAGCGAATGAAGATAAGACATCTTTCGCCCTTTTTTCTGGCGTCTTAGGGAATCATGGGTCCGTTACGCTGACAGACTGAATTCCCTATTTCACCCAGGTTGTTGACACGAACAAGACAAACTATGTGGGCCAAGAGGTGTACCGTTAGTGTTAGTTTGCAAATGCCTCTCGGCAGGACCTTGCGGTGGTTCTGGCAATGCTTTTGGGACAGAGTCAACCATGCGTTTCAAATGCTACACTAATCCATCTATTTTTCTGAGAGACGCTGTGGATTATTTCCATGAACGTGATACTTTGCGTGTTCGAAACGACCCGAGGCCGCGTGGGTGCATGGAGAGATGAGCCTTAGAGTTCTGCAAAACCGCTATGAAATCCCTGACCGTGTAACACTCACTCTAGATGTAGAAAATGGCAACTGCGAAAAATGAGCTTCTCCTGCTTAGGACCTTCAGGCTCGCCCTCCCTGCAGCTCTACTGGCCACCCTCCTTTGGACACTTGAATTCGGCGACTCCACGAGACAATGGATCTACAACGGACTTGGCGCAAACGCCAACAACATCGTGTTCATCATCGGGCTGGTGCTCGTCGTGGGACTCTACTGGTTCATGGGCGTGTACGAGCGGAAGATCCTCTACGAGAACCGGCACACAAGACCCGCGTTCTAACCAGCAGTAGAAACAAACCAACGCTTCCTCCTCTGTCCTATTTCTGTATCTAGATTCTCCGGGGTTCTCGCAGCCAAAGCTATCTACCACGACACCCGCCCGACAAGCGGGTTGATGGATCACGAGCTTGAAGGT
>VBBT01000001.1 GCA_005881695.1 Candidatus Bathyarchaeota archaeon
TTCGAAGAGACTGCTCAGCGCTTTGTGACGGAGGCGGTGAAAGCGGTGGATAGTGATCATCCCGTTGTTAGAATCGGATTCAGAGACGTGAGCAAAAGAAATCTAGATGGAATATCGCGAGTCTTCCCGAAGGGAGGGAAACTTGTTATCGACGAGAAGCCTATTGACGAACTTGGCGGAGTAGTGGCAACAGATCCTGAGGGCAGAGTCGTCTTCAACAACACCTTCAAGTCACGGTTGGAAAGACTCGACAACCAGCTGCTCACCCTGATATCCTCGACAGTTTTCGCCGAGTAGCTCTGCATTGCTAAGACCTGAACGCATGCAACAAGTCAGCATCATAGTCGCAAAAGACCAAGTGCCGGGGCTGCTCGCATACGCGGGATCGATGAATCTATTTCATCTCATAGAGGTTGAAGACAACAAGATTCCTGAAGGAGCCAAACGGTACGAGGCACTCGAACTCCTAGCGAGATCCTCAACGATAAAGAACAGAGTAACTGGCATCACTGCAGTGATTAAACATCTCCCCGAATCGGGATTGGAGAACATGGATGCGCCAGTCAACAATCTCGACGCACTCTCCAAATTCCTAGACGAAGAGACAGGAAAGCTTGAGCACTCAGTCCGAGAACTCGAGGAGGCTGAAGGCAAACTTCAGACAACGAAAGAGCAGCTCTCCGAACTGTCTCGCTTCATAACTGGGCTAGAGAACGTGGGAGTCTCACTAGAAGCACTCGCAGGGCGTGGTTTTCTAACCAGCCTAATCGGAGAGGCCAGCCTCGAGACCATCCCTGCGTTGGAGCGGGAACTGCATCAAATAACGAACGGAGATCTGATATTCGCTATTACGAACACATCAGAGAAAACTCAAACATTCCTAGCAATCTTCCCAACTACATTCCAGGACCGTGCCAGACAAATGACCACCGCTTTGGGCACAAAGCTGAGCCCCTCATTGACCGGCTTACCTTCAGACCCAGCGAAAGCAAAGGAAGCGATCGAACTCCAACTTTCAACTCTGGAGAGCGAAGAGAAGCACCTGGAGCAAAGGAGAGCGAGAATCTCAGAGGAGTCGGGTCCAAGAGTGGGAGCCTTGGCCAGATTATCAGAAATTCTCGAAGCGAGAACGAAAGCTCTGACCGGATCCTCTGCGACTGAAGCAACGGTTCTTCTTCAAGCATGGATTCCAAAGACTCAAGCAGCTAAGATAGCGGAAGAGGTCTCGAAGGCCAATGGCGGACTCGCCAATGTGTTCTTTGAGGAGAACAAGAATCAAACGTCACATATGGCTGAAGAGTCAACCCAAGACAGCGACTCGGCACCCCCGACCCTAGTTAAGGCTCCAAGCTGGACAAGCCCACTCCAATCTGTCATCAATAATTTTGGTGTACCCGCTTACAGCGAAACCAACCCGTTGCTCTTCATGATCTTTACATTTCCAGTTATGTATGGCTTGATGTTCGGGGATTTTGGAGAAGGTCCGTTGATTCTCCTCCTCGGATTGTTTCTATGGAGAACCAAGAGGAAGGGAGCGAGTCTGGGTGACTTTTTCCAACCATTCGTGAACGGAGCAGAGCTAATCGTAATGCTTGGCATCGGCACTACAGTGTTTGGACTCATCTTTGGGGACTTCTTTGGCTTCGAGTCATCCATGGTATTTGGGTTCAAACCGATCTTCAGTCCAACCGAGGGCGAGGTAAGTGTAGGCACCGTAACAGTGCCACGCTACATGGTTTTCACCCTCGCGTTCGGCGTCTTCCATTTGCTATCGGGAATGGCTATAGGGGCGTACAACCTGATTCGCAGAGCAGAGTTGAAGGAGGCTTTCTTCGGTCCAATATGCACGGCGTGGTTCTATGCAGCAGGCGTATTCGTCATAGCCCAGATCGCATTGTCAGGGTTCAAGTTCTCAATCGCCCTCCAAAACCCCTTGTACCTACCGCTCGTATTCGTTCCACTAGTGTTGTCAGCGTGGAAGGAGGGCGGCATGCACGCCATGGAACTCTTTATCCAGTCAATCAGCAACACGTTCTCCTATCTTCGGATCTGGGCACTCAACCTAGCGGACTTCTACGTCAAGTTCGCGATATTCCTCGCTCTTGGTGGTCCTGCGATAACACCACTCTCGTTGGTGGGTGCAGCGCTGGGCAATCTGCTTGTCATGATCCTCGAGGGCCTAATTGTTTTCGTTCAAGATCTGAGGCTTCACTGGGTCGAGTGGTTTGGCAAGTTTTATGAAGGCACAGGGTTCCCCTTCTCGCCTTATCATGAACCGACAGTTCGGACAGTGTCCTTGAATGGCTGACCCTATACTCTGGGCTTCTCTTGGCATCAGTCTTAGCATCTCCCTCGCAGCAATCGGCGCCGGTTTGGGCATAGGAATCACGGGTCCAGGTGTCGCAGGAGCCACCACTGAGCGGCCAGAAGTCTTCGCAAGAAGTTTCATTGCCGTCGTTCTTGCTGAGGCACTCGCAATCTATGGACTCGTGGTCGCTCTTCTCGCTGTGTTTAAGCTCCCCACAATCGCAAGCTCTACAGATGCGACTGCTGCAGCGAATTCTGCCTTTCGAATATTCGCCGCTGGATTGGCTATGGGCGGAGGAGCTTTGGGAGCAGGGTTTGGTATTGGGACATCCGGTAGCGCAATGGCCTCTGCCACCGCAGAAAAGTCGGAGTTGTATTCGAAGGTGGTTATCCCAGTCATACTATCAGAAGCCCTCGCCATATACTCGCTCATCATTGCATTACTCCTAGTGCTGCAAGCATAACTCTTGACCGTTGCCAGCGTCGACACTACAACACATTCTCCAAGAAAATTACATCATAGCGAAAATCCACGGTCAGAAGGGCGCATTACTAAGCCCTCGCCAGCTCTATTCCCTCACTGAGTTCCGCACCCTGAGTGAGATTATTGGAGCCCTCAGCGAGGGCCCGTACGGGAAAGAACTCTCTCGTCTAAGAGCAGAATCCTCCTCAATCGAGACAGAGAGAACAATACTTCTTGGATTGGCGCGCACTCTCAGAACTCTTGCGTCATCTTCACAAGGAAGTGAGCGCGTCTTCCTTCGCCAGTTCATACGGCGATTCGAAGCCAACGATCTATCTGCCCTCATCTTATCCAAGGCTCTGGGAAAAACATGGGAAGAATTTCTTGTGACTCGCCAGCCTATGACTGCATCCAAGGAGGCACGACTTCACCATGTATATTCTCTTGACGATCTACATTCGATAATCGCCCTCGCCGGGGATCGGGTGCTCGAGGCCAGAACTCAGAGCTTCTCGATGACATCAATGGACGGATCCAACTCATCTCTCCTACGAGACATCATCACAGGATGGGGCGAAGAACGATTTTACAAATACGTCATCAAACACCTTTCAGGAGCTGACAAGTCACTGTGCTCACCAATCGCCGGGCCCTCTGTTGACTTCAGCAATCTCACACTCATTCTCCGAAGCAAGCTAATTGGAACGACCAACCCACGAGATCATCTGATTCACTCATCCTGGAAACTGGATTCGAGAACCATCGAACAGCTCTTAGCTTCCCAAGATGTGCCACAGGCACTTGACGCTCTTTCGTCCCATCACTATTACGGGAGAATCCTAAGTGGCGCACGACAAAGATACGAAGACTCAAAATCGCTATCCTTCTTAGAAATAGTTCTCAGAAAATATCAGCTGAAGCTAAGCAAAAGAGTCTTCCTCGGATTTCCCTATTCGTTGGCAACCATCCTCGCCTTTTTGGTTTTCAAGGAGAATGAAGCCATGAACCTTAGTGCCGTTCTGACCGGCTTAGAAGCTGGTCTCCAGCAGGGGGATGTTCGTTCCCTTCTCGCTCTCACTGATTGAAAATTAGTTCGAGGGAGGAATGTCTACTAGCATCTGCGCTCGTCCTAGACTTTCTTTACAAAATAATAGTACGTGTATCCCAGTCCTGCGATTGCTCCTAAAATGATGCCAAGAACTGAACCTGCGCAGGGACTCAACGATAGCGGCGAAGTAGTGACTCCAACGCAAGGTTGCTGGCCAATGAGAGGTGACAGAGCAATACCTCCCAAGAAATAGCCAAGTAAGAGAAAGGTAAGGGTATTTGCACTGAACCCTAGCAGCTTGAACGATTTCTGGTCGGAAATCTTGCCGGGCGAACTCCCTCCGTCCTTCAGGCGCTTGAACTCGCCACGGCTGATCGACTTTGCAATAGCCCTAGGCGGAACTGACTTACCCGTCGACGGTATTCGGATCGTGGTTCCTTTCAGGCATTCAGTTATGCTGGAATGGTTAGGATTTGGATCGTTGTGACTCTTATTGATCTTGCAAGCAAGAGTTACTAATCCAACTGAAACGAACTCGGCGTCGGCATTCAGAATGTTCTGGAGCTGTTGTTCGTCGATTTCAGCCGTAGCTAGAAATTCCATCCGACCAATCTTGTCCACAGCAGCTTGAAAGGCCTCTGCGATTTTCGGCGTGATTTTCGCTTCAAAGTCAGATTTGCTCAGATGCATCTCACCCGACTAGTCTCATCGTCTTTGAGCTCCGGATTCGCTCCGGGACTCCTTCTCGCCAATTTAGAAGATTATGATAGCAGCTAGGAAGAGAGGAATGAACACGAGGGAGATCGTGTTCAGAAGCTTGATCAGTATGTGTAGACTCGGACCGGCGGTATCCTTCCAAGGATCACCCACGGTGTCTCCTACGACCGTGGCAGCGTGTGTTTCGGTGTTCTTGCCTCCAAAGTGTCCCATTTCCACGTATTTCTTCGCGTTGTCCATTGCGGCTCCACCCCACATCATCATGATCGCCAAGGGTATTGCGGAAATTGTTGCGCCGACCACTAGGGCTCCTACGGCGGCCCACCCTAGGAACACACCGATAATTATGGGTGCGACTACCGGGATCGCGCCAGGTACGACCATCAACCGCAAGGCGGTCCTGGTGGAAATGTCTACGGCGGCGGCATAGTTTGGTTTCGCAGTTCCCTCTCTAAGTCCGGGAATCTCCCGCAGTTGTCTTCTTACTTCTTCGACCATGCGATACGCCCCGATACTCACGGCGTTAATGGCTGTGCCTGAGAAGACGAAGGGTAGCATGGCTCCGATGAGCGCGCCTATGACCACGTCTGGATGGTTGAGTGCTAGGGATCCTCCAAGGACTGACAATTTGGTTGCGAGTCCATTTGGACCCGTGACCTGATCTACTGTTATTTTCGTGAGGTCAACAATCTTTGCCTGGTAGCGTGCAACTTCCAAGACAAAGGCTTGAAAGAGCAAAAGGGATGCTAGGGCTGCAGAGCCCATTGCATAGCCTTTTGTGAGAGCTTTGGTGGTGTTGCCTAGAGCGTCCAAGGGCTCTATTCGCTCCCGAATTACTTCTGGAGCACCAGACATCTCCGCGATCCCTCCTGCATTGTCGACAATCGGACCCAATCCATCCATGGTTAGCACAATTCCGGCTGTCGAGAGCATCCCCATGGCTGCCATAGTAGTTCCGTAGACTCCGCCAAGGAAAGGATCGTTATTGAGCGCAGGCAATAGCCCGCTGAAGCGAGCAAATTGCTCCCCTAGCCAGAACGAAATGAGAAGGGCTACGGCCACTGTGATGACGGGCAATCCGCTGGATATCATACCTACAGCGTTGCCGGACATTATCGTTAGCGCGGGCCCAGACTTGGACCGCTCTGCGATAGTGATTACAGACTTCGCATTGGACCCCGTGTAGTACTCCGTATAGACGACGATAAGCAACCCTGCTGCAAGTCCGGATAACATGCAACCGTAAAGTGCGTAGGCGGCCTGACTGCTACCGCTCGGGGTCAAGCCCGAGGGTCCGAAAACATACCACGTGGCCACGAACATTAGAATCGCGGCGATCAATGACGCGACGAGTAGTCCATCTCTAGTGGGCTTGATCGGATTCTTGAACTTCTTCTCTAGAACCGCGACGGCGAGACCAACGAAAGTTGCGATTATTCCTAAGGATCTAACTATCAGAGGCATAGTCACATAATACGGGTTGATCACTCCATTGAAGATAATGATGGAAACGATCAAACCGATTATCATCCCCCCCAAATTCTCGGCTGTGAGGGACTCGAACAGGTCAGCGCCTCTTCCGGCTTCGTCTCCTACGTTGTCTCCGACATTGTCCGCTATTGCTGCGGGGTTTCTCGGGTCGTCTTCTGGAAAGTTCTCCTCCACTTTCCCTACCAAGTCCGCCCCAACATCGGCCGATTTTGTGAATATTCCGCCTCCCAGCTGGGCAAACAGAGCGGCGAGCGAGGCGCCGAATCCAAAACCGGCTAGGACCCCAGGATCCCGAAAGAGGGCGTATAGGAGTGAAAGTCCCAGGAGGCTCATGCTAATGACAACCAGCCCGAGAGCTCCGCCTCCGAGAGTAGCGACCTTCAACGCCTCGTAAGTCGACTTTTCTGCCGCTGCAGTGGATCTAACGTTCGCGTTTGTAGCAGAGTAGAGGGCTACGTAAGCCGCGAACAATGAGAATGCCACGCCTAGTAGGAAGCTGAGGGCGATCTCGCCTCCGTAGGTGAAGGTGACTGTGGCGCCGAAGGCGGCCAGGATGACGAGTGAGATGATTATGGCGATTATCGTGATGGTCCGGAATTGTCTTTTCAAGTATGCGTTCGAGCCTTCTCTAATGGCTGTCCAGATCACGATCATCTTCTCGTTCCCCTTGGGGTACTTCCTGACTGAAAGGACGAGGAAGATTGCGGCGACCACCCCGGCAACGGCTAGTGAGGTTGTAAGAATTAACGGGTCAAACGCCAAGCTTTGGTTCCTACTTTCCTGAAGTTACGAAATTTCCATCGAGCCGACTTGGCCTTTATTATAAACATGTTTACTGTCGCCGATTCTTACTTTGCCAAACCCATAAATCGTATCATCGCCCGAGTCGACGATAGAATTCAACAGCTGATCTGCAGACTTGTCCGGTCGCAAGTATGATGTTA
>VBBT01000002.1 GCA_005881695.1 Candidatus Bathyarchaeota archaeon
GAGATAGGTTCGGATGACGCTCGTGTCTAAATTGACTTCATTGAAAAACCCCGGCGAACTAAACATTTACCCTCGGTGCGAACCGAAAAACTCCTCTTCCAATGGCGAGAGTTCTGAAGATTTCGCCGCCGCATACTTTTCCAAAGGGTCGTGGTTGAGCGAGAGAAAAGTTTCTCCCCACTTGAACAAAGACAAAATCACTTCTGCACGTTGCCGAAAGCCTGTCAGAATGAGCGCGGCAGCAAGAGCCTCGGCAGTACTGAGTCTGCCAGCAATTCCGTAGTTTGTTGGATTTCCGGCTAGGAGAAGTGGAAGTCTCCTATTATTGCCCGGGATGTCTCGGTCGAAAACATCTTTCGACAGGTTCCAAGAACAATCTAGCGCAACGAGGCCGTCTCGCTGGACTAATTCGCGATCCCCATTCGAGAGTGTCCGGCTACTTGTCGGGTTCAAGACTATCGCAGAGGAAGGGACTCGCTTCATGCTCGCGAGACTCCGCACTAGCCGAAATTTCCTAAGCCTGGCCGAAGTGCACTTCTTGGGATCGTCTTGTCGGAAGTCGTACACCATGAGCTTTGGTACAGAAGATTCGCCCGTAATTCGGGCAACGCCTGGTTCGGTGGATTTTTCATCCAAGATATCATCGCTCGGGGAACAATCTCTAGCACGTTATGGCATGCGCTAGTTGGACCTTTCTTTTTAAGAAAAAATCTTCTGCAAGGAGGTTAAGGAAAATCGCTCAACGTTTTCTGCAAGGCCACTCGTTGAACCGGGTTAGTTGTGCCCAAGAATCCCAGGTTGAGTTCGGCAATCCCCATATCGCCATTCGTAATCTGACCTTGACCATTTGATTATTATCGGCCATTTGCACCTGGCACCGTAATTCAATAGATCTTGGATCGGAGGTCATCTAGACTACAGTCAAATAGGAGGGGCGGTGCTTATGACTATTCCCTGCGGTGTCATCTCGTAGTAGTATCCTCTGGATGGGATCTGAGTCTTTCCCAACTTCACGAGTCTTAGCGTTCCCCCTCTGCTAATCCCCTCGGGGGTTTTCCTCCGCTCGAGCTCAAGGACAACATCGGCAAAGTTGACCATAGCATTCTCAATTGATTCGTCAAGCACTTTCGTATGGAGAGTTGCGACTCCGATAGCCTTGGCGAAACGGGTTGCGTACTTTAGGACTTGCCCGAACTGGAAGACCCTCTTTGCCTCAACCATGAGGAAGAACGGCGTGAGGGAGTCCATTATGACAAACTGCTTCTTTCCCAGATGCTTGAGCGTGAAACTTCTGCCTTGCGCGACGAGGTCGGAGAACTTGAAGGTGCTGTCGACGATTTTCTCCGGTTCTTCCACTGGGTAGGCCTCTGCGAGGCGTTCGACCCCCAGGGCGAAGATATCGATGAAGGCGAGTCGCCCCTCTTCTTCATACTTCGGGACGTTGATGCCGTAGGAGGCGACTCCTTCTCTCACGTCCTCTGCGGACTCATCTATCGCGTAGTAGAGGACTCGCCAGTCTTTTTCGAGCATGTTGACCGCGAGCTGTCTGACCAGGGAGGATTTGCCGCTGCCTACTGCTCCTATCAAACCGACCGCTGAAGGCCTTGGGAGACCGCCAGCCAGGAGATCGTCTAGGACCTTAATCCCAGTAGGCTCCATTGTCGTCACTTCATGGAGCCCTCCTTTGTGCTTGATTTAAGCGGATTGTACCTTTCATCTGCGATAAGGTTAACACTCGCTTCCTGATGAAGCTGGAAACGAAGACAGGCTTTCCCGTCTTCTTGGACTGTGTCAATAGATTTTCACCGATCTATCGGGTCCTATGAGGAGCCGGAACCATTTGGTTTCATGCGCTCCTCTGTAGCTGTATATTCTAACGAAACGACGAAGCTCACCATCCATCTCGTCCAGCTTCATATCGATTACCCCGTCGAAGCTGGAGCGGACTTCGTTGTAGAATGAGTTGCTATGTATTCCAAGTTCTATGGCATAGGCACCTATGTTGCCGTGTTTCTTCATCCGGGCTAGATGTGATTTCATAAATCGTATGGAGAGATCTTCGGAATTGTAAGAGAGGAGAGTTGATAGTGAGTCAAAGAGAACAAAGGACCGGTCACCCACTGTCTCCGCCGCACTTGACAACACAACGCTAACCGATGCGACATCGGACGCGTTGTCTATCTGGAATCTCTCCTGAGAGCGTTCTCCAAGAAGCCATGAGTACATGTCGACGTAGATTATCTGGTCAGCTCTTCCCGGCGTAAGTCCCATGGCACGAACTTGTTCTTTGATCAGTGAGATGGGGTTGTTTGTTATGACGTAGAGACATCTCAAGCCGGCTTCGACCGCTTCTTTGAGCAGGCTCTGGCAGATGGTGGTCTTTCCCGCGCCAGGCGGCGCCAAGAGTGCGAAGTTTAGACCGGTTGTGATAGGGGTGATGACTAGGCCTTTGAGAAGGTCGAAGGAAAGCTCTTTGTTGGCGAGAGCGTTCTTCACGGCCTCTTCCTCTGTTTCTCCCAGTCTCTGGACTCGACCCTAGAGTGGACGCTGAGCTTCGCAACCGTCAGGGTCCAGAGGTAGGCCACGAGCACCATTACAAGTGATTGTATGGTCGGAGATGTCAGCAGAAATGTGAAGAGTAAAAAGGAAATGGCGTAGAAGAAGCCAAAAGTATGAGCCTTCTCAAGGCCGGTGGTGTCTTTGGCCTTCAGCATTTCGGTGATGATGAAAGCGAATAGCGGGATTAGCGCAAGGTCTGCAATGTAAATTGGCCCTAGAAGTCCGAGTGACACGAACGCCACGAGAAGGATAAACGGCGTGGAAAGCAGTGTACTACTGAAGAGAACCGCCTTCTTCACGTTTTTGAAGATGGTGGCCGAGGTCCGGATTCCCGCCTTCATGTCTCCAAAATAGTCCGGCAAGTTCTTGATCGTCCCGTACGTGAACATGAACCACGTTAGGAGCCAAAGCATTGGGTTGAGAAGATCGAGAGACCCTCTAACGCCAAGGCCCCCGAGAAAGGGAAGACCCAGTGCACCGGAGAAAGAGGCGAGACTAGCGAGTGGTTTTGCCTTGAATCTCAGGGGAGGCAGCGAATAGAAGATGGAGTTTAGGATGCCAAAGCCTAGAACCAGCGTGAAAAGGGGTCCTAGGTAAATGGCAAGGGCGACTGCACTAGAATAGAGTACTATTAGAGAGGCGGTTATCTGTCTCGAGCCGATCTGGCCAAGCCAGAATAAGCGTTGGGGTTGATTTGTTGCATCTTCCTTCCTGTCAGCATAAGCGTTTACGATATTGGTTGCAGCGGTCACTAGAGATGCGACGGCTATACCGATAGCTATCTGAGATAGCTGTCCTCCACCACCTACTGCATAACCTAGAATAAAGCTGAAAGAGGGGAAGACCCATGTTCTCGGACCGGAAAGTCGAAACAGTATCGAAAACGTATGCGGAAGAATTGGAACGCTTCCCAGAACTGGGAGAATCGGGCCTTGCATCGTGTCGTATTGTTTGTTTCGTGTTTTTCTGTGGGGCACGGTCTCCACCGAGCTAGTGCAGACTTGGGCTGGAAGTTTGAGGCCTGATTGCACATGGTCTTCTCTATGGTGCTAAGGAGGGTGTAACCAGGATTTCAGCGGACCAGTAACGGGTGGGTCCAAAATTCATCCTGGATGGCAAGGAGTTCGGAAAGCGCCACGGAGAGTTTCTGTGGTTGCTTTCCAGAGGAGTCTAATCTTATCGGTTGGACTCGAAGACTAGCAAAACAACTAAGCCTATCGAACAGAGTCCGTTTGCATTGACATTTGGTTAAGCCACAGCCCGTAGCCCCATCCGATCAAACCAAGAGAGAAGAGTAGACCAGCAATACTGCCGATGACGAACAAGACGAAAAACCCGAGCGCTAGCGGTACGGCGAGGATTACCATCCAGAGGGACAAGCGCGGAACAATGGCTGTACGTGGAAGGATAGCTGAACGAAGCGTGGCAATGGCAAGGAGGAAGAAGCCGAGGCCGTAGATAACTGTGATAAGCCCTACCGTCAACAACAAGGGACCGTAGAGGGAACCCCCGATATCGAGGAGTGATGGTGCGTTCGCTGCGATCAAAGGACCGATGACTGTGCCGACGACCAATAATTCGCCAGGCCTGTTAGCTCCTCCAATGAAGGCTAGGAGGAAGCCCGCCGACCCCAAGCGGCCCAGCTTGCTGGAGTATTGGCTGTAGAACCCTACGGATCCTAGAAGAATGAGCACCCAAGCAACCGCGCCGACGAAATGCACTGGTGCCCAGATGCCGCTTAGAATGAATTGTGGGGTCTCTCCCAAGGGGTGGGTAAGGTAGTGTATGGCGAGAAGAAGGCCTCCAAGCATGAGTGTCGGTCCGCTCCAGTGTGCGAGGTTCTGAAGGGCCATTGCTGGCGTGAGCGTGTGGAATCTAACATAAGCTTTCGGTCACCGAGCGCAAATTTTCCCGACCGCCGAGGCAGGCGAAAATTGGATGAGTCGAAGGTATGGATCGACATGATCGTGTAGAAACGTTTCTTCTTGCAGCCTGGCACGACCGGTAGTCGTCTTGGCACTGCGCGGATTTAGATCGTGTCCTCAACTGGATGGAGTAACCTTCGCGATGAAGGCCAGGTAACAATAGGGTTCAAGACAGGTTCTATGGTGTTGAATCCGAAGCGATTTATACCATGTTGGAAATATCTGCTTCAAAGCGCGAATGTGAGTGTGAACAGTAGCAATGCCTATGGTCGATAGAACTCCTACTGGAATTCCGGGCCTTGACGAGATTTTGACTGGTGGATTTCCACGTGGACGAGTCATATTGCTGGTCGGCGGGCCTGGTACTGGTAAGACGATCCTGACTTCGCAGTTCTTGATGAACGGTATCAAGATGTACGGTGAGAATGGGGCTTTTGTCAGCTTGGATGAGACGAAGGCGCACTTCTATCGTGAGATGAGCTTGTTCGGCTGGAAGTTTGAGGACCTTGAGAAGGGGAAGAAGTTTGCCTTCATCAACGCCTCACCGTTGCGGCATATGCCAGGTGAGGTGAAGATCGGCCGGACGTCGATCGGTCGGAAGGACTTTTCGATCCTGAGCCTTATCGAGGGGATCAAGACTCATACGGAGTTGATTAATGCGAAAAGAATTGTTGTTGATCCTGTGACTTCGTTAATCTTCCAGTATCCGGAGATGGTGGAGCGGAGGACGGCGATTCTGGATCTTGTCGACGCACTTGTGAAGACGGGTGCGACTTGTCTGATGACAACGGAGCTGCGGGCTATGGGACCAACGGTGGAGCGGGCGGTGCAGCTTGAAGAATATTTGGCGCACGGGGTTATGATCCTGTCCAACGCGAAAGTGGGTAAGACGTACAACCGGGTAATGCAGGTTGAGAAGATGAGGGAGACAGCGATCGACATGCAACCTCGTCC
>VBBT01000003.1 GCA_005881695.1 Candidatus Bathyarchaeota archaeon
ATGCGCTGCTGATCCCAAGCTTTGCAGGGGCCAAGAATGGAAGAGGCTACAAGAGATAAGCAAAGATCGACTAGCGGGTCCAAGAAGAACAAGCAGCAGACACAGGGATGGATCCGGATGCATTCGGATGCGACGATGAAATCCCCTCCAGTCGAGGAACCGTTGGACACCGAGGCTCAACCACTCGAGCGCAAGGTTCGCAAGGAATCAGAGAAGCCACAGAAGGAATCCGGGAAACTCTATAGTGAGTGAGAGCTGGACTACGGTTCCCGGTCGGCGGACTCGGTCATAGTCACGAGGAGAGTGAACTCGGACCAACGGATTGAAAGCAGCGCTGCGAACTCTTCGAGCCTGTCAACCATCCTCCTGCATTCGTCGGAGGTTGTTCGCCCCTGAAGCCTAATGATCAGTTGCCAGGGAATGCTCGTGAGGACTCTCCCGCTAGCGGCCAAAACTTACTCCCCGCCCCCTTCATAATATAATGATTGAGAACATAACCTGGACGTTTAGAACAGAACACAAAGCGGTACAACGCTTACCCGGCCAATCTTGACAGAAGACTCGTTCTGGTTGAGCTGAAGAACCTGGGAGTTCCCACCGAGCTAGATTGTTTCTCTAACCCAGGTGAATTAAGTTACCACGGTCTCGGCTTGCAGAGCTTGGCGGTCTTGCATTTGCTTGTGTGGACGTGAACCCCGATCCCCAAGCCCCGAGGATAAGAGCGGAGTGCCCACTGTGTGTTAGGAGAGGTTACTTTTCGTTACACTCGTACCACTTGTAAACGTCGTGGTTATATGGAAAGGTTGCGAAATGTAGCGGTAGATGTAAATGGATGCGGCACTCTCCGGTAACGGAAAGCGGGAAGGACTTGCGTACTCAGAAGTTCGAGAGGCCAAGCCTGATGTTCGTCTCAAAGACCTCTTGGTTGGCCTGATAGATTCTTCAAAAGCATTAGACGTGAGAGTCTGGCTTGACGGCGTGTACACCGATATGGGCGACGAACAGGTCCTTGGAGATTGGATGAACGATCGAGACGTGTATTTCAAAGTCGAAGGAAGAGTTGACAAGAGGAACGGCTCGTGACAATGATGCTCGATCAAGAATTGGATCCGAATCGTTGCCAATCATGCCTAGAAACCACCAGCCTAACATGCGATAATTGCCGGCTCTGTCTCGAACACTGCTGCACCTGCTCAGTGGACGTCGATCCGACTGACACAATGGCTGGATGATCGATGAAGGACACAAGAGACGTAGCCATTGAGAGCTACAAGTGGACGGCCTTCTTGAAACTGAAAGGACAGACTTCGCTCCGGAACGAGGACGAGATACTGGACGAGTTTGACGGGTTCGTCCAGTCGCTTCAACGTGTAGGTGTAGACTACAATATCATCGTCATGGTCGAAGGCAGAGCTCCTCGACAACTCCACTCTGCCTACAACGCGAGAGCAACGGAAGCCAAGATCGCTCGAGAGGGACCTGGTGCATAACAATGGCCAAGTTCATACTATCCGTGGGAGACGGCACGTTCGAGATACTAGCGTCAGAGGCAAGGAGAAGAGACGTCACCGTGCAGCAACTCCTCAGAGCAGTCATTGTTCCCGAATGGGTGAGAGAGAATGCCGAAGCGGGTCCACCCTCGATGACGCCAAGGGAAGTCGCACCGCATTTGATGCGCCAGTCAATCTACCCCGGTCAACGTGACCAGATGCTGCCGACTCCCGTTAACCGACTTAGACCCTAATTCTGATTGAAACCGAAATCGGCTTCTAACGAATCTCCTATTGAATGGGTGGCAGCCGGGAAACGGGTGATTACTGAACCGGCGCAGACAATGGCCCCATCAAGCGCACTGAAGCTAAGTTATGCGATCCTGCCTCGCGCTGGTCAAGGTTGTTTCATTCTTGTCAGAGTTTGGTTCGTCCTGAGGCTTTGAGGGTTCGTAGCGCGTTCAGTGTTATCATTTTGTTGGGCCCCTTTCGTCCCCAATCCACGACCTCGACGTTTGACACTGACAGTTTCGTTTTACTGACTGGTTTCCGTCTCAAATTCCAGTAGTAGTCGTTTGCATGCCAGAGTCCGTCGCGACCTCTCTTCTTCTCAACAATATCCAGCGCCTCTTTGGCTCGTCGGTCGTCTAGATTTCCTGCTCGGGAGAGTATCATGAGTTCTTGTAGAATGTCACAATGCCAGTATAATGGATAATGGAGCTTGACGATGCTCGGGTGGATGATCTCTCCAGTATGATCCGAACGGAATAGATGATGTTGAAGAAAGAACTCTGACCCTCCCTCAATCGGCTTCAAATATTCTCGATCTCCTGTTGCTCGTTGAAACTCGACAAGACCCCAGAGTGTCGATAGAGATTCATTGACCGAGGAATGGTCGGCTTCGGGTCTCCTGTCACAGTTCCATCCTCCATCAGGCCACTGCCACTCGACCAGCGACTCGGCAAGCTTCACCACACGCGGGTCCTCCGCGAGACCCAGCCGGCTACATACTGCCAACGCGTTACCCTCTTGAGACGCACATCTCCGATACCGTCCACTGATCTTGGGAACATTGCTGATATGAGCCTCGCCAAGCAACCATTTCAGGACAAGATCCGTCGCCTTCACTGCCCGCCGAAATCCCGTGGGTATGCCAAGTTCGACGAGAGAGACGAGGCGCCAATGTGCGCCTGTCCATTTCTGGTAGGGATGGACCCCGAAACCACCATCAGCCCGCTGCCCTGCGAGGAGAGTCTTGACGACTGGTCCGTTAGGAATCTGTTTCTTTGCCGATAGAACTTCCTTTGAGTTCGACGGTCTATCGAGGATCTCTGTGAGAGTGAGATAACGGATCGAGGGATCATCGGATTCCAGAAGCCAGTTGACGGCGGAATTATCGACTAGCATTGGTTCGTATCGTCCAAGTCAAGAATTTCGTCAGTCCAAAATAACGGTTTCAACCATCTTTAATACACATCATATGAAACAGAACTCGTGCAGCCAATCACCTATTCAGTATCGAAAGGGCTGAGAGCTGGTGCGATAGGCGGTTTCATCGGGGCAATTGTCCTAGGCATTTTTGGAGAGATTGGTGCTATAGCGTTGAACCAGGAGCTCTTCTACACGACGATCGCGAGGAAGCTAGCTTTCGGCGACTCCTCCGTCCTAGGCGGATGGGCACTCCACCTCCTTGTAGGAATAATCGCAGGCTCACTCTTCATCGGAGCGACGGCAGCAGTCCGCAGGTTCGCCTTGACCACAACTAAGAAAGCTGTCTGGGTCGGCATACTAGGAGGCATCGCAATCTGGATAGTCGTCTACGTCCCAGTTACAGGTCTCCTCGTCCCGGATGACCTCACCAGTGCAACGTTTGCGGGAGGCTCCTTTGTGCTTCATGTGCTCTACGGGGTTGTGACTGCGGTCGTCTCGCTCTCGCTTCTCCGCCGAACGGTTAAGATAAAGACAACAACCTAGTCAAGTTTCGGTCCAACACGCGCCATTTCGCAGTCGTAGGGCCCTCGCTGAGATAACGAAAATAGCGTGACAGTCTCAGACAAATCCGAAAGCAAGAAACACTGCGAGGAAAATCGCGAGTATTGCGTAGCCAAGAGCATTCCGCAGAAGTCGCTTCAGCCTTGATTTAGGGGAGGATCTACCTCTCGACCCATCTTCCTCTCCCCATATTACCCATCTGGCTAGCAGAAGGAATGCTCCGGCACCCGTCGCGGCCAAGGACCTAATGACCAAACGTGGGCTGCACGAGCCGCCTATCAGACTGCTACAGCCAAATACGACGACGAAGGCTCCCGCTACAAGCAAGAGCCATCCTACAAATCCGATAACGCTCTTCCAGCTGATTACTGGCTGGGGCTCACCTTCCACTTCATGTCATCTCCAAAGGCTCGGACGGGCTAACCGGAGACGGCGCGTTCCCTAATCATTCTATTCTGTGTATTCCTCAATGTATCGGCATGGATCGCCGCATCTCTGGATTTCATGGAATATGGCGTCGATGGTCGGTTCCTTTGTCGTCATGACAGTTCCGTTCTTCAACGACAGTGTGACATCCAAGTGGTGCGACTGGAAGACGCGCATCACTTGACCCGTGTTGAGGACTGCAATCGCATTCTCCCAGGAGACGTTATGGCGATTAGGTGGTTGTTGGGTCAATGGAGAATAGACTAATGCTGACGCGGCTACAATGAGGAGAGAGAGTACGAGGATTCCGAATCGTTTCCTCATCTATCTAATTAGGAAACTACTGGGGCGGGAATAGGCTTTGCGGGTCAATAATTGTCACCTATCTCAGTTTCTTTCTGAAGAGAAATCGATTTGCTCGTCGGAATCCCACTGACCTCCAGAAGGTAGCTGCAGCCTTATTGGCGTAGAGCACCTCGAGCCCGATCTCGTCTATCTTCATCCGTTTGCACTCTTCGACCATATGTCTCACCAGTTCCTGTCCGACTCCTTTTCGTCGGTGTTCCGGCTTTACGAAGAAATCGTTTACAGTCATCACGCGTCCCAGTTCCGCGGAAGGAGTGTAAACTGCAAGAGCAACGCCCACGATCCTCTTCTTGTCCCGGGCGACCAGGAGCAGGCCCGGCGATTCGCTGCGCACTTGCTGGTCGACAGCCCACGATATTCTCTCTTTGATTGGCGTTGTTCCTTCAGATGCATGGTATTCCGCGATGAGTTTCTCGATCTCTTTCCGGTCGGAGAGACTCGCCCGGTCTACGGCTACGATGCTGGTCCCCTCTACGAGAAATCCATGGGCCACTCCGGAGAAAAAGTAAACGGCCTCTAATCCCGTTTGACGAAAGCAACTAGTTCTTGTGAGACGGGGTTACGCCAACCGAAAATATGGGATGGGCTGTAGCGTCGGACTATCTATCGAGACTCCTGTCCAGAGACGATCAGCTAGTGTCGGGTCAATCAGGGAGATTTCATCCTCCCGATGGGCTGCTAGCCCACGAGCAGGTGGAATTTGTCTGTGGTAAAGGAAGCCTAGGGAGATTATTCCCTGCGGCCGCAATCGGCCTCGGAGGAATTTTCCTTGCCGCCGGTCTCCTCAACCCGACCAACAACTGTTACAACAAGAACGGTGTTCTCCAAACACCCACCCAGTGCGCTTCAACGAACCTTCTCTTCGCAGTCCTCGGCGGGATAATGCTCACGGTAGGTCTTGTCCTGGCACTACGTGGGACGAAACAGAGAGACACCAGATACTATGTTACAACCTTCCGATTGGTTGAGGCGAGGCAGGGCCAGATCGCCAGAGAAGTCTCTAGGGATCTGTTTCGGGGACGAGAGTTCTCCCAGTTCCTTCAGATAATTCCGACGATGATCGTCAACGGGACTCCTTTCTTCACCGCCAAAATATTGGACCCGCAATCAGGTGATGAGATGATGAGCCTGCGCAACCTGACTCAAGAATCGATAAACGCCCTGGAGCTTGTAGGACAGGTGGTATACTGCAAATACTGCGGTCAGAGGAATGATGCTAAGAGCATGCACTGCTCCCAATGCGGAGCGAGCCTCTGAGGACCAACGACCAATTGCCGGGCCAGAAACTCAGGTAGGAGTGTACTATGGGGGTGCGAGCGTAGAGCTTCCACCCGGGAGGGGTCCCGGTTGTGCTAACGGCACTCTCGTTCTGGCACGTCTTCGAAGTAGCCAGGCAACAGTCACTGCCGCGCCCGCTCCCACTACTCCCACGCCAGTGTATATCCAGAGGGCCATTGGCGAGAATAGCGCTGAGGCTAAAGATGATAACCCGCTTCCTGCTGGCTGAGGGTCCCTCTTGGATAGGGCGAGGCTTGTCGACTTAAGCTGGAGCGTGACCTGGACAATTGCGCTCATGTGATGGTTCACTGTTACATGGTCAGAGACGGGGAAGCAGCCTGAGGGTCCACAGAGATAATCGCCCGGATTGTACAATTGAGTCTGCGCGGACGTGACAGAAACTACAGCTCTCGACTTGAGAAGAAGGTCGCTCGCCTGGTCATAGTCGAATCGCAAGTCCAGTTTGAAGCTGGAATCGCTCGATCCACCAGACCCGATAATAGGTGGGCTGGAAGTTGAAAGCGACTGTGAGAGTTCCGACTCGACAATCCAAGCATTACGATTACTGCCGGCTCCCACGTTGACCATCTCGCTTCCAGTGACGCTGGCGTATCCTGTTAGGATCTGGACCGGTTGGCCCATGATTAGCGGACCGTTCACCCACCAGATAGTGTAGACTGTCTTTGGATCAGAAAGGATCTGGGCGAGGGCGGGCGAGAAGCTGGTGCCGTAGTAGTAGCTAGTAGATCCCAGATAGGCGAGCATTCTTTGGGCTATGCTCAGTATTACCGAGGTGGCGGTTCCCGGTGATTCGACGCGTGTGGCGAGGTCAATTGACTGAGAGAAACTCCCGGTCTCAGTCACAGGCGTAAAGCTGGCGGGTCCCACCGACGCAACGATGCTTACTTGGTGGCTGACATTTAGGACAGCTACACTATTGTCAAGTCCGATAACCGTCCAGCCTACGGAACCGTCGAGGCTAATCGTCGGCATGAATGAGGACGAGATTGCGGTGGGAAATATGGGGATCGCTACAGTTACCGTTCCTTTCATCCAAGGATGAACGGAGCAGGAATAGTTGTAACGACCAATGCTTGTAAAGGTAAACGAGAACGATGTCATAGGGGCCAAGAGTGTAGAGCTTAAACCAGTAACACCGGTGGTGGAGGTCACCGTATGACCCATCTTGCCCGCGTTGAACCACATAACTGCAGTTCCAGGTGCCACGGTCAAATTGTAAGGACTGAAATAGCAAGCAATTGAACCAGATGCGCAGACCCCATCGTCGTATATGTTGACAAGGGCTCTTGGCTGGTAGGGGCCACACGCCGTCTGATTGTAACTAGCAGGAGTGGCGTTGCAGCTCTGGGTTGATTGCATCGACGCGTTCAACTGATAATTCGCATTGCTACCTACACTGAGAAGAGGCGCCGCACTGGCAGAACCAACCATCAAGATAATCAGAAAAAGAGTGGAGGTGCTACCTGCGGAAACCAGTAGAATCCTCAAGATAGTAGCGGCCTTCGGAGTAAAACCGATAAAAGGATTGCTGAAAGTCTCACCCGAGATGCGCCTCTCTAGTATATTCGGCCGTCGAAAAACACTCGTCTTGGTTCTCCTCACTACGGCAGTTCTTGCCGCCGTGACATATGGCGTTGTTACCTATCAGACTCCATACGGGTGTGGCTCGAATGGCGTTGCTACCGGACCCGGTGTCGACCGGCAGGTATTAGCTGAACCATGCATCTACATTTACTTCACCGGAATTGTCGGAGGTAGTGTCCTCCTGATTCTTGTCATACCAGTACCCGAGAAAAAAACTGAGGCGTCTTCCGTTGAAAATAAGTCGTAATCGGATGAAAAAATCGCTCGAAACAACTCCCTCGTTCAGATTCGTCGAGTGAGATACGAGACCTGCGGCCAACGCTCGAGGAAATACGGCTATGAAGGAAAGCAATAATGCAAGAGTCCTGGTCGAAAGAGACTTCACTAGCCTCGCTAAGAGACGTGAGGGTCCACGACTCTTTCACGACCTCACGGAATAACCAATTCACGTTGGTGGTAACTTGGTGAGGACGCCTCCTATCGCTGCATGAGGAAGGAATAGAGGCTCTAGACTCTAAACAGGGCGCACGAGGCGCCGGTTCAGAGGAATACGGGTCTTTCAGGGGTCAGAGATGAGACTTCTTTCAGCTTCCTCTAGAAACATATTAAGTCAATACATGTATGTCTGAAGGAAAACACATGTTGAAGCATATTTCTGTAGCTATTCTCCTAGCGCTGTCACTAGCCATGGTTTCCATCGGCCCTAGATCCACGGCTGCATCCCAGACCACATATGACACTAACACTCTAGCAGGCAAGGCGGCAGCAGTCCAAGCCGCCCAGAACCAAGGCCTCGAAATCAACCTGTCGAACTTCATCCTCCAAGAAGCAGACGCCAGCGATCTCGCTACTAGCCCAGCGCCAAACAGTCCGATCACGCCATCACACGTTCTGTCTAGCACGCTTGATGGCCAGACAGTCCAAGCCCCCGATGTTACCGTCAACCAGGACACGGCGGCTGCAACCCAGAACGAACCAGTCATCGCGGTAGATCCCAACAACCCCAACCGAATCGTCGCCGCATCCAACGACTATGTTACCAGAACGTGGACATGTACCGTCGGCAGTACGCCTTGCAGCGCTCTCGGCGACGGCTACTCCGGAACCTACTACTCCAACGACGGCGGCAAAACATGGTGCTGTGTCGCTACAGATCCACAACACATCGGAACCCTCATCCCCGGCGTTGAACATCTTGTCGGCGGCCAGTACGATGCAGGAGGAGATTCGAACTTGGTCTTCGATAACAGCGGTAACATATACTTCACCGGCTTAGGATTCGATCGGGTCTCCGCTCCCAACACCGTCACGGTTTCCAAGGGAACCTTCGACTCCAACGGCAACCTTCACTGGGGTTCTCCCGTCTTCATCGGCCAGACAAACAGCCCATCCACTCTCAACGATAAGCCCTGGACCGCCGTGGACGCTCATGCCTCCAGTCCCTTCCAAGGACGCGTCTACGTCTCCTGGACACGATTCATCTTCAGCGCCGGCACCGGCGCCTATGTCCAATCACCCATCATCTTCGCTTACTCCACCGATGGCGGGCAGACCTTCAGCAGTCCACAGCTGATCGCAGGCAACGTTCTCTACAGCCAGGGCTCCCACGTAATGGTGGGATCTGATGGAACAGTCTACGTTCTATGGGACGGAGACACGAGATTCGGCCCATTCGACAGCACGTGGATGGTCAAATCCACCGATGGTGGAGTCACTTGGACCACACCACTAGCAATCGCACCTCTCGTTGACATCTTCTCACCCGCAAATACGGTCTTCAGGGTCAACAGCTTCCCTGCTGGTGATGTCGCCCCGAATGGTGACGTATACGCTGCCTGGTCAACGGAAGCCCTCAACACAGCCAACAGCTATGGTGTTGATCTAACTTGCGCCTCCGGCCCCGCCTCCAGTTGCCACGCCGCAGTCTACTGGAGCAAATCGACTGACAGGGGAGCCACTTGGACCACCCCACGACTCGCCTTCCCAGCTCTCGACGCTAGCACGCGGACAGCCTCCGGGTACCCAGTGAAACAGCCAAGCGGTGGCAAACTCCAGGCCCCCGCCCCTCAACGGGTAGACACCTTCTTCCCAGCCGTAGCCATATCGCTACAAGGCAACGTGTACATGTCAGCATACGCCGCGGACGTGGTCTCGCCATGGCAAAGGTGCGCCCAGCCCGCTACTCCAACCGCCGTAGGACGCATCAACTGTCTAGTACTCGACAACTACATCAACAATGCCCGCCTCGACTATGTTGTCACGGACCTGACAACAGCTGTAACCCAGACGGTAACAACCCATCCCATCAACAGCCGCTATCAATTTGGAGGCGGCTTCATCGGGGACTACACCGATCTAGCGGTTGATTCCAACAACAACTTCCACGCCATCTGGACCGACACGAACAACCAGCAAACCGTCGTTTGGTGGTACGGCTTCCAGTTCGCACCCACTAGCGTACACCAGCAAGACGTCGTCACAGACACAGCGTCCTTCTAACCTCCCCGGGACAAAGCAAACCCCCTTCCACTTTTTTCAGAACCTAAATATGATCTCGGACAATCCGCCACACACGATACATGTGGCTAGAATCTTCAGCCGTCGCGAAACCATTGTCCTAGTTCTTCTCGGCATAGCGGTCGTTGCCGCCGTGACCTATGGCGTTGTTACCTATCAGACTCCATACGGTTGCGGCCCCAACGGCGTTGCCTCCGGGCCCAGTATCGACTGGCAAGTATTGGTAGAACCGTGCATCTACATTTACTTCACGGGAATTGTTGGCGGAAGCGTCCTCCTAATTCTTCTCATACCTGCGCCAGAGAAAAAATCAAGTCTCTCTGCGCATCAAGAAAGATGCATCGTCCATACATCGTCGATCGTCATAGAACTTCCGAGCGGGGTTCGTTGACACGACTGTCCACGCAATCACCTGCTTGCGGGTTGATCACTGATGATCTTCCCTCCGAGGCTCTTGTAGAGAAAGATGGCGGGCGTGTCCTTGTTTTCGAAACCAGAAGTCTCTTCTTCCAAGGTGACGAATCTGACGCTAGCTTTCTTTAGCCATTCGAAAGCGGCGAGAAGCAACATTGAGCCAATTCCTTTTCTACGAAATCCTGGCAAAACTGCTACTCCGTAACCTATAGTTCCAGTCCGTCTATTGTAAATGGCAGCGCCGCAGAGTCCAACTATCTTTTCACCTTCCTCCGCGACGAAGATACGCTTCTTGCGATCTCGCAAGAACTCGTCTACATAGGACATCAGATCAGCACGAGCTCTTTCCTTTCCACCCATTTGCCTAACCCACCAAGACCATTCAGGTAGGTAGGCCTCAACAACAATTTTTCCCAGACGTTCCCTGTCTTTTGGCAGAGCCGCCCTGATCGCATCTTTGTTCTTCGATCTGACTTTAGGAAGCGGCTCTCGTAGATCCCACAGGAATCCAATGCTACGGATCTTCGACTTATTCTTCAATAACCATGCCTGTCTATTGGAGCTGTCCCCGGCGTGACAAATCAACATCAATATTCCTGTAGGAACCTTTGCCCCGGGAAAACCTATAAGGAAACAGTTCCTCGAAAGCAACTAGGAAAATAGTATGAAAAGAGCAATCACAATAATCACGATAGTGTTGATCTTGACTCTCGCAATCCCCATCGCAGCCCACGGCACAAAGACTACCAGTCTGAGCTTCACGAATATTCCATTGCTCCGCCCCGATGGCAACAGCGAACCCGAACTCTCCATCGGACCCGACGGCACCACAGTCTACGTGGCACTGTCCTGGACTCAGTTCTTCACCAACACATGGAAGGCAGGGTTCGGACAAGTCCCAGTCTTCCAGGGAACGATAGACGCGAAGCTCGCCAACAACGTCGGCGGCGGTGGCGACGCGGACGTAGACATCGGCTCAACCGGGATGCTACACGTCTCCACCCTCATCTTCTTCTTCAACCCTCAAACCCGTATAACCCAGCTGGGCGTTTCTGCAATCACGTGCCCAGGCGCTGATACGTCAAACAACTTCTCGCACTGCACCACCCAGATCATCGATACGACACAATCCGACCGTCAGTGGGTAACGTCGGATGGGTCGCACGTTTACATTTCCTACCATGACTCGGGCTCCAGCACCACGATTCACGTACAGCGTTCTGATGACGACGGATTCACCTTCCACCGCGTGACAGATCCGATCACCGGCCAAGCCGGCGTAACGAGTAACTCGACATTCGACAACGACCAGGGAAAGCTGGTCGCAGACTCTTTCAGCCATAATGTCTACACGATCTGGGCGGGCGGCGCTGGAGGATTGCAGAAGGCGAAGACTGCCAACTTCAACAACATATATGTCACCGTTAGCTCTGACATGGGCAAGACTTGGAATCCACACCTTGTCTTTTCTGGAACCGTTAACTTGGCATTGAACAATGTCTTCCCAGCTCTGGCCGTGGACCCGCTGAGCGGGACCCTATACGCCGGCTGGTCAGACGCACACCACGTATTCATCTCGAAATCAACAGACCAAGGTCAGACTTGGACCAGTCCACTAGCTGTAAACACATCCCCCGCTAACACTGCAGTCTTTCCATGGATCGCAGCCCGCGGCAGCACAGTCGACTACGTCTACTACGGAACGAATGCTTCGAGCAAAGATGACCAGACAGCTGTGTGGAACGTGTACATGGCACAGAGCACCGACGGCGGCTCTCACTTCACGCAGAGCACTGTCACAGCCCATCCAAACCACGTAGGCGTCATATGCACCAACGGCACCGGTTGCGCACGCGGGACACGGAACCTACTCGACCTCTTCCAAGACGCGATCGACCCGCTCAACGGGTTGGCCGCGATAATCTACACCGACGATACCTTGACAGCCCAGGCGGACGGTTCCCCGCTACCTCAGGTCTCGGTTGCATTCCAAACGGCCTAGACTCGAACAAAGGCCTCTCACATCAAACTCCCAGTTTCTTTTTTTCCAATCTATGTCTCTAGGCTTCAGCCTAGCCAAAGCAGAGGGATCGATCATTCTACTTTTTCTAGTCACAATCAGTTTACAAAATCACTCGCAGACGCTCTCCTGTTCAAATCGTTGAGTGAAATACAGGACCGGTGGCCAAAGCGGCGAGGAAATACGGCCATGAAGGAAAACAACGCAACGAGAGTCCTGGTCAGAGAACGCTCAACAAGCCTCACTAGGAGGCATGCGAGAGCCCGCGAATCCTTCACGACCGTACGCATCGAAGAAAGGAAGCGCGCCGTGGCAGCAGCCTACGGAACCTTCTGGCACATGATGTCCAGAAGATTCTGCTAAGAGAGCCTCTACGAGACAACCGCAAAGCTCTCAATACAAACCCCACGTCCAGAATCTGCGACCAGGACCAACCCCCTCTTTGCATAAAGTGATACGCAATCTCGTCAGGAACCTAGATCCCACTACTTTTACCGCATGATAAGACGAGAGAAGAACAGAACATACCCGTGGATTTGACGGTCAGAAATTTGTGGTGGGGCTGGCAGGATTTGAACCTGCGATTTCGTGGGCTCCTGGCGTACAACCGCTCCCAAGCCACGCGGCTTGTCCGGACGCATTGAGGATATCGTGTCCTCTAGACCTGGCTAGCCGACAGCCCCTCGCCGCCTCCAGAATGCGGTGTTGTTTTAGCTCTTATCTTTCGAAATCCTCCTCGTCGACTCGTTTGTTTCTGACAAAAAGGTGAACCTGAGCTATCTATGCGGAAGGAGTTTTGCGTAGTACAAGGCAGGGTCAATCGGTCTTCCCGGTGGGTTCGGGCTCGTCAGAGGCATGTTAGTTTTATACCGGCACCTCTCTACTTAATATCCAACAAACCAATCGATACGAGCCAAAACCAATCTGGAAAGAAACATGGCTGTCGATAAGAAAGTCCTAAAGACATGCGTCGTCTGCAAGCGCAAGTTCCTAGGCTGGTTCTCAGAAAAATACTGCAGTGACGACTGCCGCATAGAAGGCACACGATTAAAGAATAGAAACCGCCAACGGAAAGGCAGGAAAGTTCTCGACCTCCGCGAAGGAGCCATCAGCCAACAACTTGGGGAACTAGGCCTTGGCGATACGCAGTACCCGATGTACAACCACGAACTAGTCACGACGATGTACGCGAACGTTAGCCTCTACCACGGCCGGGATGGCAAGCGACACGTCAGGTCCTACTATGACCTTCTGCGAGAGATCGCCAAACTGAACGGTGGAGACACGATCAAGATACTCTCCAGGCTCGCGCCTCGCGAACAAAACTAACGGCTCAGACCTTTACTGCGCAAGACGTCGAAGGTCCTGAACCTTACCGAGAAACGTTCCATCAAAGAGATAGGCTTCCCCGTTTTCGAAATCCACCGCCCCTGAACGCAAGACTGGTCCCATGTATTCCTTGTAGAGTTCAGTCCATCCTTCCTGGTAGCTCTTGTTGATCGGCTGGCCTCCCAAGTAATCGTTGAATGACGGCATGATGATGCAGTCAGCATCGGCAACAGAGACTCCGAATTTTTTCCTTACCTCCTCAGAGGCGTTTCCTTCGAATTTGGCATCTTCACGTTTCAAGACCCCTTCCGCGAGCTTGTTCCCATCACTCTTGGCCCTCACCCATGCCTGCCGTGTGATCCGGCACCCCAATGGGTCCTTGAACACCACGACAGGATGCAAGTGACCCATGACAAGAAATTTGCAACCGAGGAGCGGTGGCGCTGGCCAAGCGTGGCCATGG
>VBBT01000018.1 GCA_005881695.1 Candidatus Bathyarchaeota archaeon
TCGCCAAGCAGGACGTCACGGCGGACCCGCCGTTTTCGAAGCTTGACCTGATCATCTGCCGGAACCTGCTGATCTATCTTGGGCCAGCTTTGCAAAAGAAGCTGCTCCCAATATTCCACTACTCGCTCAAGCCTGCGGGGTTCCTTGTCTTGGGAGACTTCGAGACTGTAGGTGAGTTCGACAACATCTTCAAGGTGGCTAACAAGCGCTTCAAGATCTATTCCAAGAGACCCGTGGTCACACGTAAGCCCCTTGATTTTTCGACGACGTATATTGCTAAAAGGCAAGTTGGCAAGCCCGCAGTCAATCGACCGGTTGAGGGTCAAGTCCCGGAACCGGAAATTTTCAAGGAGGCGGATCGGATCTTGCTGACAAAGTACACGCCGGCCAGCGTCATCGTGAACAGTGAGCTGGAGATTATCCAGTTTCGGGGACGCACAGGTTCCTTCCTGGAGCCTGCACCTGGGAAAGCCAGTCTCAACGTTTTGAAGATGGCCCGCGAGGGCATGATGATGGACCTCAGAAATGCGCTAGACAGAGCGAAGAGGAGCGGCGAGATAGTTAGGAAGGAAGCGATCGCGATCAGGTCCGATGGGAAATACTTGGATGTGAACCTGGAGGTGGTGCCGCTGAAGACCCATCGAACTCAGCCCAGTTTTCTCGTGGCGTTCGAGGAAGTTTTGCCAAAGCCTGCTTCTTCAGTGGCGTTGGGAAGAGCTGGAGGCGAGAAGAGTAAGAAAGAGAAGAGGGCGGAGGATCTCAAGCTTGTCCGGCTCCAGCAGGAACTCTCTGCGACCAAGGACTATCTCCAGTCAATCATCGAGGACAAGGAGGCGGCCAATGAGGAGCTGAAGGCTGCTAATGAGGAGATACAGTCTAGCAACGAGGAGTTGCAGAGCACCAACGAGGAGCTTGAAACGGCCAAGGAGGAGCTTCAGTCAACGAACGAAGAGCTGACCACTGTTAACGAAGAGCTTCAGAACAGAAACCTTGAGCTGACGCAGGTCAACAATGATATGACAAACCTCAACGCGAGTGCGAACGTGCCGGTCCTCATGATGGGAAGTGATCTGCGATTGCGTCGTTGGGGCCCGCTTGCCGATAAACTGTTCAATTTGAAACCCAGCGACCTCGGCAGACCCATCTTTGACGTCAATCTTGGTTTCGAGATACCGGATCTCAAAGAGACAATAAACGAGGTAGTTGACAACGTCATCAGCAAGGAGATAGAGGCCAAGGGTCCGCAGGGGCGCTGGTTTCTGGTCCGGATAGGACCATACCGGACCGCGGATAACAGGATCGAGGGAGCAGTCTTGGCCTTTGTCGATATCGACCGTTTGAAACAGGGTGAGGCGAAGCTTAGGGCACGTTCTGAACACTTGGAGGATTTGGTTGAGGAGAGATCTAGGATGCTAAGTAACACGACCCGGTTGGCGGCTATTGGAGAGACGGCAGGGATGGTGGGCCATGATCTCCGAAACCCCCTACAGACAATAATCAACACGATTCATCTGGCGAAGGAAGCCATGAAAGCGAATTCAACGTCGACGCCGGAGAAGGATCCTCGTGTTGCGAGTGCATTGGAAACGATTCGGGAGCAGGCTGACTTCATGAACAAGATCGTGTCCGACCTGCAAGACTATGCGAAACAGGCGAAACCGACCTTTGTTCAGTATGACATGCAGAGGCTGATCAATGACTCTCTCTCCTCAATCCCGGTAGCCAAGTCCGTGGAAGTCTCATCTAGCGTTGAGACGGGCTTTCCGAAACTGAGCGTCGACCCAGGCTTGCTTCGCCGGGCTTTCACCAACATTATCACCAATGCTCTGCAAGCGATGCCTGACGGTGGGAAACTGAAAATTAGAGCGTGGACGAGTCAGAACATTGCCGCGGTAAGCTTCGAGGACACGGGGATTGGTATTCCGGAGGATGTCAAAGCCAAGATGTTCAGCCCGCTCTTCACGACGAGGGAGAAGGGTGTGGGACTCGGGCTGGCCGTGACCAAGCGTCTGATTGAATCGCACAAGGGCGAGATCAAGGTCTTTTCCAAAGTGGGTGAGGGAACGACTTTGACGGTTGAATTACCGCTTGACATGAGGAGGTGAGCATCTGGGATGGCAAAGAATATTCTGATCGTTGATGATGATCGGGGGATTCTCAAGAGCTTCAAAGATATTCTAGAGCCGGAGGGTTACAGTGTCGATACTGCAGAGACTGCGCTAGAAGCGGTTGAGAAGTGCAAAGCTCGGCCGTACAACCTGGCGATTATTGATATCAAGCTACGGGATGTTGACGGGACGGATTTGTTGGCTCGGGTCCACGAGATTCTACCACGGGCGAGGAAGATCATGATCACCGGATATCCGTCTCTCGAGAACGCGGTTGATTCAGTGAACTTGCAAGCGGACGCGTATATCATCAAGCCGGTAAACCCGCAAACCTTCCTCAAGGTGGTCGCGGAGAACGTGGACAAGCAGCTGGAGGCAGAGCGGATGGCCGAGGACAAGGTGGTCGGCTGGGTAGAGTCTCGATACGAGGAGACTAGACGTAACAGGAGTAAGCGCAAGCCTATGGGGCCAGAGTTGCTGCCGAACGCCGAGGAATAGAGAACCGCGCCATAGAACGGATTGAAAATCAGCGGAGGGATATCACAGAACGGAAATAGTCAGTTGAAAACCACTTTTTGGAATAAGTTTCTGGAAACGCCCTTGAAATCCGGTTCTCGAAACCAGATACCGGTGAATTCAAGAGAGCTCCCGCATCCTACTCGAGTCTCGAGACCCCAAAGAAAAAAGCGATCAAACAGACAAGAACCTACGGTCTTACACGTAGATGTTTGATTTGCCTAGTTTGTCGATGTCGAAGCCGAGTCGTCCAACCATGTACTTGAAAACGTCCCTTCCAACCTCTGTCGCCTTCCCCGGGTCTACTTGGTCCATCCGGAACCTAGACAGTAGACTAACAGAGATATCAGTCAACGCAGCTATGAGCGTAACAACTTCTTCCACGGAGACCTGTTTCCGGTCCTCGAACACGTTCTTCTTGATGAACTCCAGGACCATAGCCGCATACTTCTCCATACCGTCGCCACCCTCCTCCATATCAGAGAGCACAGAACCTGAATCAGACATAGATTGAAGGAGACATTGGCCCGCTAATAAGAACCACTACAGCTGATCATTCTTTCCTATTTTCCGATTAAAATGGAGGTGTCAAAAACGGAGGCTAAAGTAGCGTTCTGGATTTCTACCGTTCGTTGGAAGTGTGTTGTTTCGGTAATCCGGTGCTTAGCTTTGTGAGGCTGAGGTTGAACCTGTCCGTGTCTTCGGGCGAAGTGAGTAGAACGCTATTGTTCCGCCAACGCCTAAGGTAGCAGCGACAAGTGCGAGTTCTATCCATGTGTTTGTCGCGGTGCTGGGTGATGTTGTGACCGTGTAGCTGAAGTAGGTGCCGTTGCTAGGGTTAACCGCCTTGTTGCTGTTGCCGTCGAAGGCCACAATATAGTACTCCACATGACCCGCGTTGTATTGTGGGGGTATATGCGCAGTAGCTACGTGGCTTGTCGAATTGTAGGACGCCACAACAGTAGTGTTAGCGGCCTTCCAATTGTCGGTCGTGTAGACCAGAGTCACGTTCAGCACTCCGCTATTTCCGGCCGAGACAGTCGTTGTTACCGTGACTTGGTCATTGGGTCCCGGAGAAGAAGGAGAGATACTAGGTGTGCTGATAGTCGGCCCAGGTGGGGACGCAGCGACGATAACGACAGCTGGGAGTAGCAATAGTAGTGAGAGTGAGAGACCAAACGCCACATTCCTTGTGAAAGACGACATACGTTTTCATAACATGTCTAGAGATGCTGGGACATACCTCTCTTGTAACCATATGGCACTGACGAATAAAATTCTAAGCGGCTGCAAAGTCTCGTTGTGTTTGCAGATTATTGAGTCGGGCAGTGTCCAGCCCGAAACTTCTCACGGTCAGCCAAGCACTAGAGTCAGACAGTAGCCGAGAAGAAACCCTAGTGCCGGGGAGATAACCCAGCTTGCAATGATGAGGAAAACGTTCCTTGAATTCATGACTCGCATCTTGCTTGCTAACCCGGACCCTATGATTCCAGAGGAAACTGTCTCGGTAGTAGACAGTGGAACTCCGAGCTGATTGGCCAGTTCGACAGTCCCTGCGCCAAGTAGCTGGGAATAGAATGCGTTAGGGTACCTGAGGCTATAGATCCCCTCGGTTAGCCTTCGTAGAGCTCCTCGACCGAGAACAAACACTCCGAGAACGCTCCCGATACCGACTGAAACGGTTGCGATCTGTGGCTGGTTGGAAGGTACTCCGGCGATAAGTCCTAGAGCGTTGCTACCGGTGACGTATGCTGAGAGGAACGCCATTATTACCAGCCCGACTTTGAGCAGTGAAAGTTTCACCCAGAGGTTTCTGACGCTGTACCGGTCGTCGAGTTTAACGAAGAACAGCCCGAGAGCTGTCGCCACTATTGGCGCGCTCACCCAGAAAATCAGTATGAGAACCAGATAGTCGGTTTGTTGCAGGGTCCCGATGGCGAAGCTTACCCCCAGGATTGTCCCGGTTAGCGCCTTTGATAGAGAGAGGGGGATTCTTGTGAGTTCTCCGCCGATGAAGATGAATAGCGTTGCTAGGAGTATCGAGAAGATTTCCGTGCTGGTTTCGGTTGGGAGGAAAGCTTGTCTGACTCTGAAAAGCTTGGGACCTTCGATCAACAATCCTAGTAGATAGCCTGCGACGGCGATCAGGATTCCCGACCGTCTGTTGACCATTCTGCTACCGATGATCGTCCCGCAGCATGCCGAGAGATTGTTGCCGCTAACAACTGCTCCCAGAAGCCCTGCTATGACAAGGGAGAGGGCGTCGAGGGAAAGATTCAAGCTTCGTTTTCCTAAGCGCCAAGACCCTTCATTATCACGATGACCAGGTCCGAAGCGTCCTCGCACCGGTCGAGGATATCATCAGCCTCGATCGTGGTCTCGATGTAGTTGTGGAAGGAAGCATAGTCAAGCACTTCCCAAGACCCGTAGATCTCGTCGAGCATATTGTCCTTAACATCGTCTCCCTGTTCTTCCAGCCGCTCAATCTGCCTCGCCAGTTCAAGTGATTGTTTCATGTCGGAGCCGGCAACGTTGAAGAGTTTCCGGAGCATCTGGAGCTGCATAAGTCCGATCTCGATCAGGCGAACTTGGTCTTTGCGGATGATAGCGTCGAATTCCTTAGCCTCTCGCAGGGGTCTCTTCGTCACTCTTCTGATCTGCCGTGACAAAGCATGAGCTCTGTCAAGAACACCATCCACAGAGTCAGCTAATCTCTCGAACTCTCTCATAAGAATCGCAGAAATGGAGCCTTTCCCGAACATCTCCTCCAGCGACTGAACTATCTTGTCACCCTGTTTCTCCAAGAGACTAATCCTGTTAGTGCACGTTTCAATGTCAGAGAGCCCGTTGGGTGAGTTGGTAAGTATCTTGATTAGAAGATGAAGCGACTCCTCGCCGAGGCTTGCGAGCTCGTCAATTCGGATGAAAGCGTCCCTCTCGCCCAGCTGGAAGAAGCCCTTGACTCGACGAATCACTTGGTTCATAACATTCATTCTCCGCTGGGAAAGAGAGATGTTAGCCTCAAAAGACGTTGATAGTTCAGCCGAAAGGACTAGAAAAGAGTGCTGTATCCTTCATCTTGACACCACCCTCGCCAGCATTGGCTTAGAGACGAAGCAGTAGAATCAGATTCGCAATGGCCAGATCGATTATTGTCAACGGTATAGATCTCTTTGCGAACCGGGCGAAGCTCAACCGTTGTTTCGGCTTGTTTAGAATATTCAGCGCTACTAAGTTAGAAGCTGTACCCACCGGCGTAGCCATTCCGCCAATTCCAGTTCCGACAGCAAGAGCCCATGCCAGCGGAGCAATAGCCACGCCGGGTGTGTTGGCCATAGCTGCGATGACGGGAATGAAGACCGTTGCTAGTGGCACGTTGTCTACAACTTGTGAGATCACTGCGGTGACCCAAAGAACGAGAGTTACGGAAAGCGCGAGGTTTCCTCCCGAGACTTGGATCATTTCGCTTCCGAGCATTGAGAGAACTCCCGTCTTTCCGAGGGCAGCGACGAGTATGAAGAGCCCCCCAAAAAAGAAGAATATCTGCCAATCTATGCGAGCGAGAACATGCTGGACCTCGTTCGACCGGGACGACTCATAGACAAGAATTAGGAATGCAGGGAGAAGAGTTGCGAGAGCCGCTGAGACCCCGAGAACAGTATGAACCACCAGGAAGCTGACAGCCAGGACCAGAGATACGAGGCTGACCCTTAGCAGCCCGCGATCCTTCACCGCCTCGGACGGGCTTCGCAAGTCGAGCACCGGTTTCTGCCGATGACGTCTCATCGCGTCCCGATGGAGAAAATTCCGGTTCTTCAAGTAGAGCAAACCGCCGTTCACCGCAATGGCGGCCAAGGCGATAGGCGCAGTGTTCTGGAGAAACTGGTTGAAGGTTAGTCCCAGAGAGGACCCGATAATGATGTTTGTTGGATCTCCTACCATGGTGGCGATTCCGCCTATGTTTGCGGCGAGAACCTCGGCAATAACGAAAGGCACGGGGTCGATCTCCAGTCCCTCAAACACTTCGACGGTGAGCGGAACGATGAAGAGCGCAACAGTCACGATGTCGAGCAGGGAAGCCATTCCGGCGGTCATGAGGGGTAGAAGGACGTACATGCGGATGGGATGGGCGTCCACTGATCTAGCAAGGTGGAGTCCCATCCACTCGAAGAATCCTGCCTCGCGAAGCGATGATGCGATAATGAACATCCCCAGTAAGACGCCCAGAGCCTGCCAGTTGATCGCTGAAGCGAGGTCCGATTCGGTGAGAACGCCGGTCCCCACCATCAGGGTTGCACCGAGGACCGCTGCGGATGGCTTGTGGAACTTGTCCGAGAGGATGAGGATGTAGGTGCCGATGAAGATTCCGATAACTATGACGCCCACTGGCGTGGAGAGAACCAAATTCCTCTGCGACTAATGCCTATTTCGTAAAAAAGCCTCGCTCAGAATATGGCGGTGAATTGCGCTCGGATCCTGCTACAACATCTTCGATTCAAATATCCCTTCTGACTCGAAGATGTTCCGGTTTGAAGAGAATTCAAAGCCGATCCGGGAGTCACTGGGGAATCATGGGCGATAAAGTTCCTGGAATTCGGCTAGGTCGTTCAGGGCTTGTTTGTCAAGCGTTTTTTCGGCCGCGTCGTCCGGCGCACGCAGGTGCTTGTCAAAATTTCCAGACTTCAAGTTCTTAACTAGATGAGCGAACTCGTGGGCCAGAGTTAGAAGAGGCTCGCGTGATACTTTGAAGACAGTGATTAGGAACTCGTTATGACCGTCTTTTTCGCGGTACGAGAGTAGCCCCTCATAGTAGCCTGCCCTCGTACCTTTGAGTGGGGGAGGCAGTCTAGAACTGTACTCGACAAACAACTGGTTCCGATCTATACAGTACTTCTCGCATAGGAACAGTACGAAATCGGCGAATTGGTCCGGGTATTCCTTTCCTTCCATCAGCGATCACTTCACTTCAGGACCGTTCAGAACCTGCACGCCCGATCTGTTGGCGTGGACAGGCGTCCTATACTAGTTTCCCCTCGCACGAACGGCCACCCCAACCAGAACAATTCCTACAAACACCAACGGTCTCGGGCTTGTAAGAAGAAAAACTCGCCCATTTCAAGCCCTGATCGCGATTCTGGGACTGCCCACGAGACTCTCCCGAAATTCGTTCGGAATTGTCGCCATCTTTCCATCACCATCCCAGCCAAGATTGCGCCCCTAAATCGTGTGACTCGCCCATTATCATGCCGGATGGGAAACGGTTTTTGGAAAATAGGGGGTCTTAGCGACTTGACCTCGCGAAGCAAGAGTGCCCTGTCCGGAAATCCGGACGTTAGAATCGGCTATTATCAGCCCTGATCACGATTCCAAGCCCACGATTTCCAGATCACAACTTTCCACGCTTAACCACAGGGGAATACACAGAGATCGAAAAAGCCCAGACAAGCCCATAATACACCCGTCTCAAAGAAACAAACCCGGAACAAAGCCCGGACAGAAATATCCAACAGAAAAAATTCAGGCAGATTACTCAAAAGCTCCCATGAGGCGAGAGCGGGTTCCACCGAGTATCACACACAGCCTGTAGCATAGTTTTTTATCAACAGCACAACAGCCGAGGCCTCATGCCCCATCACCGATACAAGCTACCCGACCTTCCATACGCGTACAACGCGCTTGTCCCAACCATATCTGAAGAGATAATGCGGTTGCATCACGACAAACACCACCTTGCCTACGTGAACGGCGCCAACGCTGCCCTGGACAAGCTCCAGAAAGCCCGCGAGACAGGCTTCGCCGGCGTCGACGTCAAAGCTATCGAGCGAGACCTCGCCTTCCACGGTTCAGGCCACACCATGCACAGCACCTTCTGGCCCAACATGAAACCGAACGGAGGAGGAAAACCAGGTGGAAAAATAGCCGACCAGATAAACACCGACTTCGGAAAGTTCGAATCGTTCAAGGAACAGTTCAGCACCGCCGCCAAACAAGTCGAAGGCAGCGGCTGGGCCGTCCTAGCCTACGAACCATGGACACAACAATTGATCACCCTCCAGGCCGAAAAACACAACGACCTAACAGTCCAAGGAGTAGTCCCCGTCCTCGTCCTCGATGTCTGGGAACACGCCTACTACCTACAATACAAGAACGACCGCGCAGCCTACGTAGACGCCTGGTGGAACGCTGTCAACTGGGACGATGTCGAGAAAAGGCTAGAAAAGGCCAGACGTTAACTCCTCCAAGTCCTCCTCCTCTTCCTTTTTCTTCGCCACAACTACGGGCTTCACTATCCTCTTCTCGATCTTTACCTTCGACGCGGGCAGCGGCTTCCCGTGTCCTGGACAGATAATCTCCGGATCTAAATCCAACACCCGTTTTACGCTCGCCTCGGTCTGAGAGATACTCTCCATCAGCAGTGGCTCTACAAGTCGGCCTCGTCTAGCCCGCAAGAGATCGCCGACAATAGCCACGCTAGGCTGGTTGAGAAAGAGCGTAACTGAACCTTTCGTATGTCCTGGCGTCCAGACCACAGACCCGTCCAAACCCACCCCGTCCAAAACCGACTCTTCATCAGCGGCCAGGTCCACATGCGTGGTTTGGAACTTGATGATACGAAACAGCTTCAACGACCAATATTCTAGGGTCGTCAGCTTTCTCACCATTCTTCCATAGAGGCTCCAAGCTCTCGGAGCTGATATCACCAGCGTCCCAGCCGCATAGGGCTTCTCGAAGGGATGAGAAGCCAGCTTAGCCCCGGTCTGCTTCTTCAAAGCCGCAGCACTCCCAATATGATCCAAGTGCCGGTGCGTCAACAATACAAGCTTCAAGTCCGAGGGCTCCTTTCCCAGCTTGGCGATGGCTTTGAGAATTCCATTCTCGCTACCGGGCAGTCCGCTGTCTACTAACACCAATCCTTTGGAAGCTTCAACGAGGTATGTGTTAGCCGCTCTTGCTGGAACCCTGTAAACACCCTCTGCAACCTTGCGCACTTACAACAACATCCTTTCCCCGCAGTTCGAAACCAGTGTCTTCTCTCTAGAATCCATTCGGAGCACGTCCTACCCAGCTTTCACGCTTGACCTATCATAAGCTGATTTAAGAATGGTGAACCGATCGAAGAAGATCCACGGTCCACTCTGGTAAGTTGAAAGAGTCCGTATCGGCTAGCGAGTATTGAGTTTCTCTATTTCCTCGATCTGCAGGAGAATCTCCGCTATCGAACAAGGCATCAGATCAGACCTCCTCATATAGGCGGCCGCGGTGGCGTTCGCGAAAACTAGCCGTTCTCTATGTTCCAGTCCCATACCCTGAGCAAAAATGTCCCCCGCGTTCCATGCATCCCCCGCGCCAGTCACCTTCACCGGAGTTGTACTGGCACACAAGGCTCGTTCCCTCTGGCCATCGATGAAAGTTGCCGAGAAACCTGTGGTGTGAAGATCGACCCGGACCCCGAGCATGCTGAAGAAGCTCGCGGCTTCAAAGAGAGGGTTCGCGTCCTCGCCTTCAATGCCGCCTGTCTCCTTTTTGACATCAGCCGCCAACTGCTGCAACTCGTTCTCGTTAACGCTCAAGACATCTACCAATCCCTGGGTGAGAACCCGCTCGTTAAGCCCAGGAATCTGACTAACCTTCGACGTCGGGTCTCCAGGGTCGAAGAACGTCACGGCCTTCCCCTCGTTCCTAGCGGTCTGAAACACTTGTTCAGCCAGCTCTGTCCCCTTCAGGTTCTGGTTCCAGTTGAAAACACAGACGAAATCAGCTTCCCGGATCAGCCGCATATCATTCTCGTCCAATTTCTCTGGACCGAAGCTCGACAGGGACCCGGGATCGCTCGCCATAATGTTGACTCGTCTGCCTGAGTGCTCCGCCTCGAAAGATAGAGTCCTCGAAACCGATCCCGTACCGGTAACATGAGAGAGGTCTACCCCCTTCAGAAAATGACCTAGAGCCATCTTCCCGAACTCGTCTGTCTCGATGATCGGGACTACGTTGACTTCTAGGTTTGAGAGCTGGGCAGAAAAGTTGGACGCGTTCCCGCCCCTTCCGACCAGGTGCTTCCAGCCAAGGAGGTTCCCCCCTCCCCTTCTGGCCACGTCAACCATTGCACTAGCCATCTCGTCAAGTTTGCCTGGAAAAGCGAGAACGTAGTCCAGATAGAAGTCGGGCATTGCAACAACCTTGAAGTCAGGCTTCTTCGCGAGTTTTTCTTTCAGCGCAGACGCGAGTAGTGACACCTATCAACCACCGGGACCAGTGATATTTTCCTACTATTAGTTGATAAGGCTGGGCTAGAGGAGAGGAAGAATCCGGCCTAGTCAAATGTCGCAGGGACAAGAACGTGCCATAACCCGGCGCAAGATCCAACAACTTGCATTGCGAATCTATCGTACCACGAGGTTCGATACCGAGACTATCCGCGAGCTCAAGGAGGACAGAACCGCGACCGGGCAGGCGGTCGCAGTCCTACTCCTCGTCGGACTATCATACGGACTCGGATTCAGCATCTTCAACGGACTTCAACACAGTACCTTATCACTTGACTATCTCATCTCAAACACATTGGCCAACATGATCATCACCGACTTCGCCGCCTTCATATGGTCAGCCACAGTCTTCCTAGTCGGAACAAAACTCTTCCAAGGGAAAACAGGCTACTGGCAACTCGCCCGACCCTTATTCTTCTCCACAGCCCCAGGCATCCTCTTCATCCTTATCGCAATACCATTCTCACCCGTCATAGTAACAATGGCTGTCGTAGCTGCGGCATGGATCGTTTCGGGAGAATTCATCGCCTTGAAGAGTGCGATGGGTTTCAACACGCAACGGACGCTCCTGACATCGGTTGTGGGCCTGCTAATTCTCACTTTCATTCAGATGACGATCTAGCAGCGCGGCGTTCCGAATTTGGGCCCGTTTCATCGATTCGGAGAAACTATCATTTGATCATACATGTTACATATTCCCAAGTCAACACGAAGGCGACGCAGAGCCATTTCCCATGAGTTGATAGGTGCCGGAACAGTAGGAATACGACAAAGAGGAGCCTGACGTGTTGACCTGGCCCTTTGCTACCAGACAAGACCTCAACCTCAAAAGGATGATATCCCGAATGTTGAAGGCAGCACGACTCGACGGTGACACCTTCAGAGAACTGAGAGATGATGCAAGCACCACTGTTCAGTCGGTCTCTCTTGTAGCGATAATCGGGCTGTGCTACGGTGCAGGCTTGGGCTTCTATGGCTTTTTCGTCGCCGGAATATCTATCCTTGACATCCTCGCAATCGTCCTGATAGGTTTGTTCTCTGCCGTCGTCATTGCCTTTGTCTGGTCAGGCACAACCTTCCTAATCGTCACGAAACTCTTCCGGCGAACAATTGGCTACTGGGGGCTCGCGCGTCCCTTTTTCTTCTCATGGGCACCAGGCCTTCTGTTCATCCTAATGTCTAGTCCAATCCCCGTAATTTCCGAGATCATCCGGGCCACGGGAACCGCTTGGATAGGAGTAGCCAGTGTGTTTGCAGTCAAGAACGCTGCAGAATTTAGCGTTCAGCAAAGCATGCTAACGTTCATCATCGGCGTATTAGTCCTAATCTTCATCCGGTCCCTCGTTCCAGTGAATTGACTTAACACGAGTCCATGTTTTCGTCCCGACAACCTCGTATCAGCACATGATGACCTTGGATAGGAACTCCGAACCGGAAAAATTCATGTTTGTGCCTAGTTGCCAGGCTGCGGAGACACGGTAGCCCTTAGTGCCGAAGCCCTATACTTACTGAAAATCTCCATGGCTGGATCCTTAGTCATATCATGGTCCTTGTAGAGATGGTCCTGCAGTTCGTAATAGGTTGCGAATGTCCTCTCGATACCCTTCACCGCGCAAACAAAGCAGAGAATCTTATCCTGAACCATTCCTCAGACGATTCCTTATCGAACGAATTACCTCCAGCCAGCCACCTGGATAAAAAGTGACTCTATCAACATCTAAATGAGAAGTTAACTACGTCGCGCTACGGTGGAAACCGAGCAAAGAAAGTTTGACCGACAAGTCTGGGGGCTTCATCAAAGATCCGATTCATGGTTATGTCAGGATCAGCCGGGCTGAGAGATCAGTGATCGACACTGAACCTCTTCAAAGACTCAGGCGCATACGCCAACTTGCCGGTTCAGAATTCGTCTACCCAGCAGCGAACCACACACGGTTCGAGCACGCGATAGGCGCGATGCACCTAGCGGGTGCTCTATCAGAGACGCTACCAATAGATCTCTCTCAGTACCAGCAGAGACAACTGCGCCTGGCCGCGCTGCTTCATGACATCGGACACGGCCCCTTTTCACACGTGTTCGAGCCGCTAATGGCAAAGTACCTAGGCAAGAACCACGAGGACTTTGTTCAATGGCTTGTGAACCAGACCGAAATAGCCGAGAGGCTTGAGGCCGCAGGATTCAACGCGAAGACTTTGGGTCGATTAGCGATTGGAAAACTGAGAGATAAAAAGCGTCCATACCTAGACCAGATAATCAGCGGTGGCGTTGACGTCGACAAAATGGACTACATTGTTAGGGATTCGTTTCACACGGGAGCCGGATACGGCTCGATCGACGTTTATCGCCTCCTATTCACGATGGATATCATAGATGGCAATCTTTCAGTTGATGGAACAGCCGTAGCAACACTTGAGAGCTTCCTGCTTGCACGATTCGAGTCTTTTCGGACCATATATTTCCATAGGGCATCTAGAGCGGCTCAGATAATGATAGTCAAAGCCCTGGAGGCGGCAAGAAATGAACTCCACCTATTGGATTTTGATGGACCCGAAGATTACCTCAAACTTGATGATTACAAGGTATGGACAGAGCTGAAGGAGTGTAAGAAGTCCAAGAAAATCATGAATGACCTAGAAGCTAGGAGACTCCTAAAATGCGCATACGAACGGACCCTATTTTCCAGTGAAGCGCTCGCTTCCAACGTGTTTTCAAGCGAAGACGTTCGAGCAGATATTGGAAGACAGATTGCCCGGAAGGCGAGGATTGCAGAAGAGGACGTGATCATCGATGTGCCTACCTTACCATCAGTCCCTTACCAGCAGACTGCAGATATGCAGCCCATGGATGTACCCGTCTTCAAGCGTGTTCCTTCGGGAAAGAAACAGATCGTTCCTTTAGCCGAGGTTTCGAGGATAGTTGGAGTTCTCCAGACGTTCATGAAACTGGTAAGAGTCTACACAGGAGAGGCCTACCGTTCTAGAGTCGAATTGGCAGCGCACCAGATTCTAGGAGACGCCGAAAGTTCACGAAAGAAAGCCCGCTGATGCTGACTCGCGCGCCTGAATCCTGTCACTTCCTCGGAATTCTACAAGTTACACCAGCACTTTATTTCAACCCCTGAATTGACTTTGATATCCCGAGAAACCGTGGTGTCAATCCTGCCCAAGTTCATGCAAACACTTGACGATGTAATTTATCGGGAGCTGGAGAAGATAGCGAAACGGAGAGGAATAACGATCCAAGAATTGATCAGGGCGGTTATAGTACCGGAGTGGATCAACGGACACAATGGCGGGGACGCGAGGGATTCGCCTGCGACTAAGCTGAATAATTGGCGCTAGTTTCTACGAAGCCTAGAGCCAACACTCTAGGCGAAACCACACGCGACTAACAACAGGTCAAAACGTCTTCTTTCCTATTAAAGAATCGCGGAAAGCTTTGGATTGTTTGTACTGTAACAAAGAGGATAATGCTGGTCCAATTCACTGTCTTCTCAGTGAGTAAAGATGTCGAAAAGTAAGCCAACGTACTCGACTACTGTGCAAAACATTCTCTCAATGATTACCTGCAGGATGACGATTCGATGAGCGTTGAGAGATTGGATGATACTGTGGCGGCGATTACCTTCGCTGCTACAGTAATCACCATCGCACTAGGTTTCCTCCTCAATCTTTAGAGGAAGCTAAGTCGGTGCTTGGCCCAGATCTAGCCTTGTCAAAAAGGCTCGCGTAGAGGCGCAGTGCCTCGCCTTCTGAGAGCTTCGTGTTTATCGATACTATGCTCATCTTGTTGTAGATTGCCGCCACCCTCTCCGATAGGGCCCTCGCTGCGATCAGGTATTTCCCTCCGAGGAGAACAGATGAGGTCCCAGCTCCTCCCTCGCGCAGCCCTGGGGTCGACACTGCCAAAGTGCCAATCTTGATTCTATCTTCGTAGAAGAACGCCAAGACCGCGTTTTCCATCGGAAGGAGACTCACCTTGTAGACCGCGCCGTTCCTCTCTAGACTTGCTTCGAGCAAATCTCCTTCAACTCACTCCTTGGATTCTTCTGCTATGCAATTGAAGGAGCGGGGAAGTTGCGTCCAAACCAGCCCGCAAGTTAGGGGAGACATTTTGTCGGCTAGGTAATGTAGCGATCCTTACCTTCCTCAGGCTTTTCCTCGCCCTCTTTGGACTCTTCAACTTCCGCGTGTCTGAAACGTTCCATCTTCTTGCGCATGTCCTCAATCTCGGTATCCAGTTCCTTCAAGTCGACCGGAATGCTCACCAGACCCGTCAGCATTTGAATGACAGCCCTCGCTGCCTCCAAATCCGGGTAAGCGCCCGTTGTCGCTCCCAAGAGGCCCGCGCATGATAAATTGCGCTGCCGGCCTATTCCAAGAATCACGCCCGCCGCTCCTGTGACGGCGCCACCCTTTGCAAGTTTTGCTCCCATTTTCCTCAAACGTTCTCCGAGCGCAGCTTCTCCAACAACAGCGTATACAGCTCCAACGTCGTTTCCGGAGCGTGTGCCGTATCCTCCCATCGTGTAGACGGCCTTGCATCCGAATCGTTGGGCAAAGTCGAGAACGATGCTTGCAACTTCATACTGTCCTGTTACGCTTGGCTGGGCGTCTCCTGTGAGGAGGATGACGTTGGGGTCTCGCTCGCCGTAGGCGAAGAATTCGTATCGTGGGAGAGAATATGTCCCGTCTTCTGAGATGTTGATGCCGAGGTTGCCGTCGGGGAACAGTAGGTAACTGGAGTATAGTTCGCCTATTTTCTTGGGTTTGAGTTTTTCGATGAAATAGTCGACCGCAACCTTTCCTACGTAGCCGAGACCGGGAAGGCCTTGAATCAGAACGGGTTCCTTTAGTTCGACTTGTGCAAGCTCGTGTATCCTAGTGTCGCCGAGCGTTTGAGAAGCCATGAAGCAACGCTTTCGGGCTCTCGCGGGCTTTGTGGCTTATAGTTATTTCGTAAAGCTCTACCCAAGACCGAGTCGCGGGCTCGAATCTTCGCGTGTTCGACCGATTCCTCAAGGGAGAGGAATAGGCTAATGCTCGCCCTTCGGAGTGGAACCTGTTGGGATCAGAGCCTTCAGCTGGGTGTTTGCTCTTAGCAGTTCTCCCGTGACAGCATAATATGCCCGGCTTCCCAGCGGGAGGAATTTCAAAGCCTTCGATAATTGTTTGATGTATATCTTGAGTTCTTGTGGGTCGTGCCGTTGTCGAGGCTGTACACTATGCATTTCGAACTCTTCGCCAGAAGACTTGATTGTGAGCCGTTCCTTCCTTCTCGGCACGCCTACTTCATCTCCGGGTTCCTTCAACAGAATCAAACGTAATGAGTATTCTGTATCTGAAACACTGACTGTACCGGAATGGTTTGGAACTCTTACGGGGTATTAGAGAAGGAGGATGATCAAAATTCCTCGACGGACTGATGACGACACTTTGCAGGGGGAGAGTTAAAATAGCGTGAGTCGCGCTTGCACGTCACTTCAGACCAGAAGTGACATTCGTGAGCTGTGCACCATTCGTCTCATCACCGCACGACGTTGTGAAGAAGATGCTGGAAGTTGCGAGAGCAAGTAAGGACGACGTTCTCTGTGACCTCGGCTGCGGCGACGGTCGTATATTGACTACAGCAGTCAAGGATTTCGGTATCAAAGCCGCTGTTGGTTATGAGATCAGGGAGGACCTCTTTAAGCAGGCCTCTGGAGAAGTTGAGAAAATGAAGCTGGTTGAGAGGGTGCGGATCTTCAACAAGGACTTGTTTCAGGCGGACCTGAAAGATGCAACTCTGATCACCCTATATCTTACTACGTATGCTAACGAACGGTTGAAGCCTAAACTGCGATCAGAGGCTCGGCCTGGTTCGAGGATTGTAAGCCATGACTTCATGATCAATGGCTGGAAGCCATCGAGGAAGGAGAACTATAACGAGCACACGATCTATGTCTACTCGATTCCTGACGCCTACTCGATCTAGGGCTCGTACGCAATCTCGTGGAATCCTGAAGAGAGAATAACTGCCCCTAGCTCGACTGTTCTCGGCATCTCCTCAGCCGTTGTTGTGATACTAACGATACCGTTCCCGATTCGTACGATCCTTCCTATCGAGAGCAATACTCCCTTCTCGTCGAGTAGTCCGGCAAGAGTTCCTCTGTGTGTTGAATCTCGATCGATCCGTTCCTGTCTGGTGGCGTTGAACGTTCTGAGCTTGGTCGCGTTGAGTCTAAGATTCAGACGCTTAGGGTTCTGGAGAAATCTTCTGTATCCTTCTTCCCTTGCCTTCTTCCTTTCTTCTCTTGTTCTTTTCCGGGCAAAGCCTGAGGCTTCGAGCCGCAGCGTCGGAAATTGTTGCAACTCAAGAATATGATCGAGCTCATGACCGAGGCTTAGGCCAAGGACAAGATTTGGTTGTAGGCTGTTTAGGAGCTGGAGCTTGTGCTCGACAGCTTCATCTTCTCTCACCCAACCGTCGGTGTTCAGGATCGTGGTCTCGCTTCCCGTTGAGAGTTCGTCTTTGAGGTGGGCGATTGATTTTACGAGCTTGTCTGGGACTGAAGAGGGGCTGGTGTCGCCGATGAAATATGACCTTTCAGGTCTTAGCTCTTGGAGGCTAAGGATGTGCTTGGAAACGGTTGTGGAACTGGTGGTGGTCGGTGGACCGATGTCTGCTTGTCCAACGTCTCCATCGATGATACTGGTGCGAACTCTATGGTCTAGGCAGGTGTTGGCGAGGTAGGTGCAGAGTGTGGATTTTCCAGCGTCGACATCTCCCAGAATGACAGCGAATCCTCGTGAATGTCTGAGGACCTCCGCTGCGTCCCGCCAGCTCGGGGGAATAGTAGAACCGTTGACTTGCCTGTAGACGCCTCGTTGTCCAGTCCTGACTTGAAGCTCGGCGTCTGTGCCTGTCTCTATTGGGATTCTTCGATGCTCTGGGACGACTATTGAGTTGCCGATTCTGATTGGGGCGGCAAGTGACGTCGCTGTTCCTTCTTGCAGAACGATTGATGCAGGGCCGTCGATGAGAAGCGTCTTCTCTTTCTGGAGCCGAAGCTGAGGGAAGTATCTTCCTCCTAGGCAGAGTTATTCAATCTGGGCAAGCGTCGAGTTTCTTCAGACTGGTTGATTCTGGGTTATGGAGAGGCTGAGCACAGGGACAAGTGGCCTGGACCGGTTGCTGAAGGGAGGTTTTGCTCTTAGACAAATCAACCTGGTCTACGGGGAGGCGTCGACTGGGAAGACAGTCTTGGCGATGCAATCTGCTCTCGTAGCAGCGGCGAGGGGCTTCAAGGTTTTCTTTGTCGACGCTGATCTCTCCTTCTCGGTGCAGAGACTCGAATCACTGGATCGAGGGAGAGAGCTTGCGGAGAACATTGTTGTGTTTCAGCCAGAAGACTTTCGAGAACAGATTCGGATAACCGAGAGCCTGGAGGCTCTCTTGTCTAAGACTCCAGCCTTGTTGATCGTTGACTCTGTGACGGGCCTCTATCGTGCTGATCTCGAGAAGCGTGGAACGGTTTTCGTCCACAACCGTGAGCTCAACAGGCAGCTGGCCTATCTTTTCGACCTCGTTTCGAGATTCGAGCTTACTATCCTGTTGACCGGGCAGGTTCACAGCCAGCCGAGCGGTGGGAGCTGGCTTATCGCGCCAGTCGCGACTAGGACACTGAGACACTGGTCGTATCTAATTTTGAGGCTGCGTCCGACTCCAAGATATGATGTGAGAGAGTGTCTCCTCGAGAAGATTGATGGTAGAGAGGCTAGGGGTCCGAGAGCACTTTTCAGAATAGGCGAGAGCGGGTTGGAAGATGTGTAGCGTTTGGTTCATAACCGTGCCTGGTTAAGGGAGCAGTTCAAACTCTAGGCGATCCAGTCTGGGAATATTTCTAGACGCGTTATTGTTCATTGGGCCGTCGTACGTGGCGAACGCTGCGCCTCTTCTTCTTGGCGGTGGTACTCCGCTGGATGGCGGAAAGAACTTTCTCGATGGACAGAGGATTCTGGGCGCGCACAAGACGGTACGGGGATTATTCGCAGGGATCATAGCCGGTTCCTTGATAGGGCTTGCCGAATCACCAGTTGACAGCCACCTTCTGCTAGGCGGTATTATGATCGCGTTGGGAACGGTGCTCGGGGATCTGGTGGGCGCTTTTCTAAAGAGACGTATCCGAATAAAACCGGGCAGTCCGCTGCCGATCGTGGACCAGCTGGACTTCGTGTTCGGAGGGCTGCTCCTTGGACGGGTCTTTTTTCAGATGAATCTGCTATCTGTCCTCATTGTGATATTGGTGACTCCGCCTATTCACCTAGGAACCAATTACGGAGCGTACTTGCTCGGAATCAAGAGGACACGCTGGTAAGCGTCAGAACTAGACGATGCTAGGATCTGCACAACTCCTAAATGCTCTGCTTCTAACGAGCTCGCTTCCTAGAAATGTCAACTCCTGCGTCAAAGAAGAAGAGCAGGAAAGGCCTTCTGGTTCTTCTGGTGCTGGTACTTGCTGCTGTCGTTCTGGTAATTCCTCCAGCGTTGGCAGGGGGCTTGATGGTTCCAGTTTCCAAAGTGGTCTTCGGCGAGACCACGGGGTCGCTTTCGGCAACGCAGGCGGCTACGAATGTCTCATTGATAACAGCCTACGAGTACTATTTTTCGGTCCGCGCCGGAGGAATGGTGAGGACGAGCGATACTAGCGTGTCCAGCTCAAACGGCAACACCAGCATAACAATCGACCTGAAGCTGACTAATCCGTCTGGTCAGACGGTGGACCTGGGAAACACCAACATCAGCGGGGGATTAGGCACGAGGACTCATACGATCTACTTGTCGATCGATCAGGGAGTTAGGGTTTCCGGTTCCTATACGCTCAATATAGATCTTACAGTTCATGTGACTGTTCTTGGGATCTTGGGGATCAGTATCTACTCAAAAACCGTAGTCGCCACGTTCACCGTGACTTAGGGCGATAGCTCCTCGGGCACTCTTGCGTCGCGAGACGCGTTCGCTAAGACCCCCCCTCCCCCTAGGTCGATTTCCTGTCTGGCAGGGTTTCTGGGCGAGTCTCGTGATTCAGGGCTTAAACTGGGCTTAAATGCCAGGGCGGATAGTGGGATTTCGTCGGGTGCATCCCGAACGATTAGAGGGAAATCTAGGGACCCCCTCCCCTTTTCAAGATCAGGGCTGATAATGGGCGATTTCTTCCTCTATTTTGAGGACCGCAGCCTATTTCGGACGGCGATTAGCTCCATTATCAGGTGGTGCTAGTCTTGTCCCGGGCAGAGTTGGTGAACTGGGAGGATATGATGGTGGCGCGCTTGGACTGCTGGGAGGTGCGAAGAGACGCGCCATGGCAATAGCAGTCTTGCTCTCCCTGACCTTCACTAGAATGCCAGGTTCCACCCGTCTATAGAAGAGGGTTGGCGCCAGAATACATGAGGGCAATAATGATGCGAAGAGGGTGGTTGTGAGCGCGACTGCCTTGTCGAGACTCCCGCCAAGGGACACAGCGAAGGTGAGAAACGCGCCCAGGCTCCCAACAGACGCTAGCCAGTTCGACATCCAAGCTCCAGGAGCCGTCACGGTGACTCTCTTCGGATTATGGCATCGCAGCCCAGAGTCCTCGAGAACCCAGAACAGAACGTGTATCGATGATGGGACAGCGAGGACGAAGATGGCCACGTAGACGAACGCGTTGCTGACAATCGCAATGTTCGCAGGACTAACATCGGTTATCCGAGGAACAACTATAGCCGATAGGACAAACACGAACAGTAAGACCCGGAAATCCCTTAGAATTCGACGTGAGAAACCCGGAGGTCCGACCAGTTTCTCGAAATAGTACTGATGACCCGACGACTCACGGAAATAGCGAATTATCCCGATGACGAGGAATACGAGGCGATCCACTACGAGGCTCCAGATGAGAACCGGGATGCCGACGTACACGACTATTATGGTTACAAGCCAACCTATTCCCTTGTAGGTGCCGGCAGCGAGAAGGGGCATCAGGGATAGAATGCCGAGGACGTATTCCTTCCTATAGGTCAAGGCTCGACGGAGTATGGCTTCTAATGGCGAAGTATCAGTTTTCTAGAACCAATAGTCCCCCGCCTTCGGGAAACCCTCCGAGACCACGCCAGGGGTTTGGTTGGGCGAGTAGCTAGAAGGGCGAGACGCTTGTGAAGTTAAAGTCCCTCGCCAGGATGCCGGGCTGAAGGATTCGGAACTGCGCGAATTCCGAGAAGTTTCGTACCGGCTCGGAGAGCGCATCGACTTTGCTGAACAATTCCAGGAGGCTCTGGTTGAACCGCAGGTTCTTGACCGGTCTCTTGATCTCACCGTTCTCCACTAGGAACGTCCCGTCCCTTGTCATGCCAGTCACGGTCTTGGTCTGCGGCTCCGTTTCCCGCACGTACCAGAATCGGGTGATCAACAGCCCCTTGTCAAGTTCTCCAATTAGCTCCTCCGAGGTCTTCGTGGCTCCTCTGCCGCGAATTACTAGGTTGGTCGGCAGCTCACCGAGAGGGTTTGGCAAGGGTAGCTCGTGACCTGTCGGTATCGCGCCATATCGGTGCTGGGATATTCGGGAGGAGACGACGTTCCGGAAGACCCCGTTCTCTACAAGCGACACCTTGTTCTTTTGACAGCCTTCCCCGTCGAAGGGCGGCCCGGCCTGGTTTGGATGATACACGTCATCGTCAATGCTGATGTTGTCGCCGAGAATCTTCTCGCCGAGTCTACCTGAAAGGTAACTTCTTCCTTCCTTGTATTGCCGCATTCCCAGATCGGGACTATAACCCGTTGACGCCGAGACGGCGAAGAAGAGCAACATCTCACTCCAGGCATACGGGTCAACGACAACATCGAACTTTCCGGGAGCTATGTCCGCCTGGTTCTTGTTCAACTTGGCTCTTTCAAGAGCTGTCTGTGAGACCTGGTCGGGGTCAAGCTCGCCGATATCGCCAAAGGTTGACAGCGCGTATCCCGTCTGGTTACCGTTGTCCGCGTCCATTGTTAGCGAGAAATACCCGCCTGTTCCCCGGTAGGATGCTTCAAGCCCGGACGTATTGAGCATCATCACGTGCTCGACGCCGGTCCCGAGAACCCCGGATGCAAGGAGACGGTTTTTCTTGGCTAGATCGATAGCGGATCCTATGTGACCTGCTTTCAGCTCGGCTGGAGCTTCGACAGTCTTTTCGCTGTACCGGTCGACTGAGCGATATTTCTGTGGGCCGGGCATCGACAGATAATCCGGGTCTTCAGGTGAATTGTGGGCCTGGCTGATTGCCTTCTCTACCGTCTTCTCAATCGACGCCTTGTCCAACGTGCCTGTTGTGACTCTTCCCTGTTTCTTCTCGGATGCGATCCTCACTGATAGGTTTCTGCTCGTGCTGTATTGTGACTGCGCGAGCTCGTTATTCCCGAATCGCAGGTACTCGTCAACTCGTGACACCAGTATTATCTCGGCCTCAGCCTTTCCTGCCACAGCTTTCGCGGTGCGGAAGATCTCATGAGCCCTTTCTCGTAGAGAAACGGGTTGGTGTTCCATTTTCTGGGACATGGCTAGGACGCTCCGAAGACGCGGATATTCCTGAATCTGCTAGGTGAGGCTCCATGTCCCGTGACCATTGTCTGGCCGGGCTGGCCCTTTCCGCAATTCGGCGTTCCCCATAACACCCAGCTCTTCTTGTTGCCGATCGCGTCGCATGAGTTCCAGAACTCAGGCGTTATCCCTGAATACGTGGGTCCTCTGACCATTTCGCCAATGCTTCCGTTCTTTATCCTGTATCCTTTTTCGGTGTTGAACTGGAAGTTGTACCTTTTCTGGTCGATGCTCCAGCCATAGTTTGTGACCATAAGGTATCCGTCGCGAGTATCTTCAATCATCTCATCATAGTCCCAGTCGCCGGGTTCGAGACTGACGTTAGTCATCCTGATTATTGGGAGCTTGTAGTATTCGGCTCGCATGCACCCGTTACTCCGGGTCTCGCCCACTCTAGGGGCGGTTTCTCGAGACATGAGATATCCCACGAATTTTCCGTTCTTAACGGCGTATTTTCGCTGGGCTTTGACTCCTTCGTCATCGAAGCCAAAGGTTCCAAGTCCGTTCCCATGGTCGAGGGTTGCATCCATTACAATGTTTACGTGTTCTGATCCATACTGGAGTTTTCCCAGTTGGTCCGGGGAGAGAAAGCTTCGGCCTGCAAAGTTCGCCTCGTAACCTAGAACCCGGTCAAGCTCTATGGGATGACCGCAGGACTCGTGCACCTGCAACGCTACCTGATCTCCACTGAGAATAATGTCCGATTTTCCTTCCTGAATTGTTGGTGCGTGAGTAAGGGCTATGGCATCTTTTGTGAGTTCCAATGCCTGCCCGGGAAGATCCATCTCGTCAATGAGCTCATAGCCTCCTCCAGTGTTCTGCTGAATCGATCGTCTCTGGACTCCGGTGGGCCCCTTTGCGGCAACGATCGCGGACACGCCTGCGTTAGAGATAACTTGGAATATCTTCGACCCTTCGGAGCTCGCGAAGTATTTCTCGACGATTGCAAACGTCATCTGGGCTCGTCTGGCGACGACGTCGTTTTCCTTCATCCTCTTGGTCGTATCTTGGAGAAGCTCGTACTTGGTCTCGGTGGGAACGCGGAACGGGTCTTTCTTGACTGGTGTTTCCCACTTGTCGACATGGACGGGTTCGGCGGCTCGGGTGACTTTTATCCCGAGTTTGGATGCGCCCTTGGCGAGGGATAGCGCCTTCTTGGTTGTCTCTCTTATGTTATCATGTTCAAGCTCGTCGGTATCGGCGAAACCCCAGCCCGAATCTTTGTAGAGTACTCGGATTCCGACGCCAATCGTGCTCGTTTCTTCGCTGGCCGGGTTCTCGTTGACTACACTAACATCCTCGCTTCGCGTGTTGACGAGCCTCAGCTCTGCATAGGTAGCGTTCTCTCGCTTTGCAAGGTCAAGGGATATCTTCGCCAGTTCTTCCCCTAGGTCCCTGGTAGAAATCACGGAATCGCCTAACAAGCGGTCCTGCTTAAGCATTTACCACTCCCTATCGATGGAGGAGGCGCAAGACCGACAAGTTATGCCTAGTTGAACTGAC
>VBBT01000019.1 GCA_005881695.1 Candidatus Bathyarchaeota archaeon
ATCCACCACCAAGAACCACTCAAAGAAAAGATCTCACAGGTCGTCTACAAACTCAAAGTTCAACAGAACAGGCTCGAAGGAGCCAACCTCAAGACACAGCAACACGACAAGTCACTGTTCGACAAGTGCGTCCAAGCCCAGATGTCCAAAGACACTATGAGAAGCGCAATGTACGCCAACGAGATCGCTGAGATCCGGAAAATCGCCAAAGTCACACTCAGAAGCGAACTCGCCCTCGAACAAGTCGTACTACGACTCGAAACAATCCAGGAATTCGGCGATGTCGCAGCCATGATGGGCCCAGTAGCGGGAGTAGTACACGCCATCAAGAATCAGATCGCCGGAGTCATTCCACAAGTTGGCTACGAGCTCGGCGAGATCTCTGACACACTAAACAGCGTAGTCATGGAAGTCGGCGAAGCAACGGGCCAAGGCTACGACCTGGAAGCATCGGGTCCAGAAGCGTCGAAGATCATCTCTGAAGCCAACACCATAGCTGAGACACGGATGCGTGAGAAGTTCCCGGAGTTACCCTCTCCAACCGCCATCGCAGAACACGAGACAGTGATTCCAAGGTAGGAGTAACTCCGACAACATTTTTTGGTGCAAGATCATGCCGATAACACTTGAACAAGTCCGAAGATTCCTGGGAAGAACCCTCCAGGACCCCTACGGCAGAGCCTTCGGCAAAGTCGTAGGCATCTCCGCCAACCTTAGAGACGAGGTAACCGGAGTTGGAATTGAGGAGGGCAACGGAGAATTCCTCCAATGCCCCGGCGACCGGGTCACCATAACAGGCGACACCCTCGTCCTAGCACCGGCTTGGAAGGTCGAAGCAGAGGAGTTCCGCAAAGAATTCGACATTGTAACGAGACGCCTCCGAGCCCTTGACGAGCTGTTCAGCGTCGGGGATATCCAGAAGGACGTCTACGAGGATCTAAGAAAACAGCACGAGGACGCGATTAACGAGCTGAAGGGCAAGAGAAAGGAAATAATCGACACCCTCAGCCAACGAACCAGCACCCTCAACACCCAGCTACGACAACTACAGACCCACCTCGCAGGCAACAAGATGCTTCATGCGTCTGGTGAGTTCGACGACATGAACTACAAAGCGGCTAGCGACGCCATTGACAGCGGCCTTGTCCGCGCGATGGCTGAGAAGAAGGATGTTGAGACAATCTACACTTACTTGCAGAAGCTCGACGCGACCCAAGCGCCACCTGCTGCTCAGCAGCCTCAACCCATACCTCAAGTCCCTTCGACCACAACGACAACCTCCTCCTCGAGAGACCCAGTTCTAGTACTTCACGTGAGGGAGACTTAGGAGGATTCAAGGGCTGTTCCGAAAATTCGAAGAGAGAGTCCATCCTATCCCATTGAAAGAGCGCATAGCGCAAGCTCTGTTCAGACTCGGATCCCAGAAAGAAAAACTGGAGCATATGTCAGCCAGGCTCCAGCAACGCGACAAGGAAATGTTCCAACGCTGTATCGGAGCCCAACTCTCCAAGGACACAGCTCACGCAGCCCTCTACGCCAATGAATGCGCTGAGATCCGGAAAATGGCTCATCTCACCCTCAGCAGTGAACTAGCCCTTGAACGAGTCATCCTGCGAATGCAGACGGTTGAAGAGTTCGGAGACATCATGGCACAGATCGCGCCAGTCATAGGAGTCGTACGCGAGACCCGCGGTAGGATCGCGGGCGTCATTCCCGAAGTAGCTAACGAGCTCGGCGAGGTTAACAACATGCTCAGCGACATGAGCATGGAAACAGGCCAGGTCGGCGAAGACCAGGGTTTCGACATGAGTGCCTCAAGCACCGAAGCACGCAAAGTACTCGAAGAATCCAGCGCCATCGCATCTCAACAGATGAAAGAGCGGTTCCCAGAGCTACCACTGCCAGAAGCCCGCCAACCCGTCCCAGAAGCCGCCACGCGGGCCCCAGAACAAAGAATCCCTATCGCCGTTACCACCTCAGGATCCGAAGAAGCTCCGCTTGAGGACAGGCTCCTAAACTATATCAAATCCCACAATGGCGAGCTGAGTCTCAACAACTGCTCCGCAGAACTACTCGTGCCGAGCGACGACATCAGACGTTCTCTACAACGGCTCAAGGATGACGGAAAGATAGTCATGGACTAGACGGGAGCCAGATGCTCCCGTCCAAGCGCTTCAGTGTCACAAGGAGGGACAAGAAATCTCAGCATCAGAAGAACTGGAATCGCTCGCAGTAAAATACGCGAAAGAAGCTATCGAGCTTGAGAGAAAAGGCTCCAAAAGACTGGCCGCCACAAAATACCAACGAGCCATTGAGGTCCTCCTCAAACTATGCTCCCTCTACCCAGCCGCCCCACAAAACAAAGTCTACACCGAACATGTAGAGGCATACAAGAAGCGGATCCAAGACCTCCAGTCCGACGAGCCAATCGCCCATTCTATCGATTCCACTGAGACCCGAGACTCCAAGACAATCAAGCTCGACCAATGGGTCCTGACCGAGAAACCGGACATCAGCTGGGGCGACATCGCAGACCTTGAGAAGCCGAAAAGAGCGATTGAAGAATCAATAATCTTCCCAGTACGACGACCAGATCTCTTCCCACTCGGTTGGCCACGAGGAATACTCTTCTTCGGACCACCAGGCTGCGGAAAGACGCTACTCGCTGCCGCCATCGCGAGCGAAATCAAAGGGATGTTCTTCTGCGCCGATGCCGCGTCCCTAATGTCAAAGTGGCTCGGAGAATCCGAACGAAACGTCTCCCAGCTATTCACAAAGGCAAGGGAAGTCTCTGAGAACGGACAGCCAGCGATAGTCTTCATCGACGAAATCGACTCGCTCATGGGCGTTCGAGGAGAAGAGGTCGGCGGAGAGGTCCGGGTCCGAAACCAGTTCCTCAAAGAGATGGACGGCATACTCGACAAGAACAGAAAATTCCACGTCTACCTCATCGGCGCAACAAACAAACCATGGGTCTTGGACGAACCGTTCATCCGACGGTTCCAGAAGAGAATCTACGTGCCACTCCCTGACGTCAAAGCACGCATGGACATGTTCCAGATCTACTCTCAGAACCTGAAGTTCCAGAACAATGTCGACTTCGCCGAGCTGGCACGCAGGACAGAAGGCTACTCGGGCGGAGATATTCGTGATCTGTTCCAGTCCACCCAGATCAAGGTGGTCCGCGACTTCTTCCAGCGTGGTGCTGCTAACGATCTCAACGCGATTCCAGACCCGATTACCATGGAAGACTTCGAGACCATAATCACGGGCCGAAGGCCTAGCGTTTCGCAGAACATCATCAAGCGTTACTATGACTGGGACGAATCGTTCAAGGCATCATAGGAGTTGAAAGACGTGAACCTTGACGGAACTGACCTGCGCATCCTCGCGGAGCTCGTGGAGAACTCCAAACAGTCCTATGTTGAGATAGGTCGCAAACTCGCTCTCCATCCCAACGTTATCGCTTACAGGGTTAACCGCTTGGAAGACGCGCATATCATCCGTGAGTACACAACGCTCATCGACTTTTCAAAGCTCGGCCTCTCGGAGCAGGTCATCGTAGCGGCCAACTTCCCGAGCACTCCATCTAGAGAAGACATCCTGAAACAGATATGCGAGATTCCGGAGACTCTCAATGTTATCAGTTCCCTTGGAACTCCGGAGGGGCTTGTCTTCATAGTAGCGCGGAACAAGGAGGACGTGAACGCCGTTCTATCGAAGCTCCGTTCAATGAATCTTGACATCGACTTCGCCTCCTCCGTCATCAGAACCTATGACGAGGGACGGTTAGGAATGTTCCTTCGATCGATGGCAGGCCCAGAGTAGAAGGTCGACCCTAATTGGAAAAGCCATCCTGGACCCCGATTGTGCTATCCGGCGTCATCCCACGAGAGGCCACGGACCTGCTCGCAATCCTGGTAATGGGAATAGTAGCCGTAGAAGCCTCTCTTGCAACAATAGGTCCACCCGTCTTCGGTTCAAGGCTCTGGCTCTCTCTTCTAGTAGTTCCCCCGACCGTCGCCCTATCTTCTGTTTCCACCACGACGCGACGGACAAAGGAGGAATTAGCGCTCTTCGCCTACGGAGGCTCCAGCTGGCAGATTCTCCTACGCTACTTCTTCAGAGGCGCAATCTGCGCCCTCATAGCATTCTCCCCAATCCTGCTACAAGGTTTCCTCACTACGAGTTCGATTCCCGAATTATTCCTTCAGGTGCTCGCTCTCTTAGTCGTGGGAGGCCTGTTCTACTCACTGCCGAGCCTTCGCAGAATACGATCCTCTTCGTTCGTTGAGAACTACAAGAGCTAGCAAAACATGCCATCCGTGATCGAAACCAGGTCAGTGGTAGTCGAATACCCTTCAATCAGAGGAGTCCTACGGCTCTACGGTCAAGGCGTTTCCCTGAAATTGGATCAAGGAGACTTCCTCGCCGTTCTCGGCGGGTCCGGCTGGGGAAAATCGACACTCGTCAACGTAGTCTTGGGATTGGAGAAGCCCATTCATGGATCCATTAGCTTTCGGGACCACGATGTCACACGTGAATCCTTTGTAAAACGATGCAGCTTGGTTAAGACGGCGGCCGTGTTTCAGAGGCCCACTGCGCTACCGCAGATGACGGTTTCGCAAAACCTGCATCTAGCACTATCGCTCGCAGGGGTCTCGAGAAAGGAACGCGATGAGAGGATCAAAGAAGCTCTCACCTTCTTCGGATTAGACAAGATCGAACGCTCGTACCCTGACGGGCTAAGTGCCGGCCAACGAAGACGAATCGATCTCGCAAGGGCCTTGGCAGTCAAACCCGAGCTACTAGTAATCGACGAGCCAACAGGCGACTTGGATGGCTCAGCGACAAACTTGCTAATCCCTCTCCTCAGAGGACTGAACCGGAATCAGGGAACGACGATCTTCATGACAACAGCCCTGCCTCGCCAAGCGTCGCAAGCCAAGCACCAGGTACACCTCAGACCGCCTATGGTTCTAGCGCCAGAAAACAGGATGATAGGAGACTGACCATGTTCCGCGACAATCCGTCACTGACCGATAGAATTCGGGAAGCTATCAAGCCGACACCGATGAAACAACGGATCCAGTTCGCCTCCCACAAGCTCCGTCTCCAAACGACAAGGCTGGAGAGAAGCATCACCCAAATGGAATCGCGGGACCAAACGCTTCGGGACAAGTGCACCAAGGCGCTGGAAGCACGGGACACTCAGACCGCGACCGTTTTCGCAAACGAATGCGTACAGATTCGGAAACTTATCAAAACATCCCTCCGAAGTCAGATCTGCCTTGAGCAAGCTCTACTTCGTCTTGAAACGGTGGAACAGTTCGGCGACCTTGTCCACAGCATGGGCTCAGTCAGAGGACTCCTCGGCACCGTGAGAGGCGAGCTGGAGGGCAAACTTCCAGAGATTTCAACGGGCATAGGTGATGTTGAGGACTCGCTAGAAAATCTCACGATGGAAATTGGGGAAGCTGTAGACGCGGACGGAATGTCTATCCCGGTCAATGATGAGTCTGCTCATATCTTGAAAGAGGCGGATCTCATGGCTGAGCAGAAGATGAGAGAGAAATTCCCTGAGATTCCCCAGATTGTAAATCCGGCCCATCGAGTGAGGTAGAGTATTGTTGCTCTCTCCCGAGTTGGAGACGAAAGCTCTCCTCGGACGAGGCGTGACCGACATTTACGGCAGACTACTGGGACGAGTTATCGGTATCGAGCGCAACCCATTCGGCGAGATGGAAGGCGTGCAACTAGAAGCCACAGGCGGAATTATCCTCACAGCTAAAGCCCGGCAGATGGCTCTAACACCGAAGACTATCACGATATCACCGGAGTGGAAGCTGGAATCCGAGGACATTATCTCTGAACTCACATTGTTGAGGAAGAGAGTTGGTGCCCTGGAATCATTGAAAGATTCAAGGGAGATTGATAGCGAGATCTACTCGGAGCTCCTGGAGTCCCAGAAGGCTGGCTACATGGACAAGGTGAAGTCCGCAAGTGCACTCGTCAACTCGATGAGGTCGAGGCTGGCCGAGATCACTGGACAAATCACCAGCCTAACAAAATATCTCGTTAATGCGAAGTTGGATCACAAGAGCGGAGAGCTCGACGAAGCCTCTCTGAAACTAGCCCAGGGATCTATCGAACCCAGTCTACGGCCCCTCATCGCGGAAAGGAACGATCTTACCGCATCGATCAAAGTGGTGGAACAAGTCCTTCCGGCAAAGGTCAGCATTAACTAGGACCCTGCTATCCTACTCTGCCAGAGGATAGGGAAAATGGCTACCTTCGACGGTCGGGTCCGGGTACTGTAACAGCCATATTTTCCGTTGCCATTTTCCAGATCACAGCGCATACATGTGAGAGGTCATGACGAGCAAAGCGAGAAAGAACAAGCCCACGAGGATCGAGAAGATCCTGCCACTAGGCAAAGTTATCGAATTCTTCCGCCGGCGATTCCATGATCCATACCTCAATCCCGAGGCTGAGTTGAGTTTCACGGACTTCCAGACGGCCTTTCCGGAGGTTCTCCGAGAGGAGCTTGAAGAGGCGTTGTCCCATTGGGTAATGCGACCTGGGGCAAAGGTGCTCTCGACGAAAACAACTGATACCGATGGACATCAGCTACAGGTTTGGTACATACATGGGCTGCACGAAGAACATGCCGAGCTAGAGGATTCCATGAGTCGGGGTCCCATTCAAGCTTAGCGAGAGACAGAGAGGTACTTAGCGGATATACTTACTAATTAGAGTAGGAAATGGTAATTCGAGGACCGCCTACCAGAAACCTATCATTTAGGATTCTTTCCACGGGTCCTCCTCCATCGGCTGACCTCGTAAGAGAAAACCCGCACCTGTCCTTTCAAACTCGCCCATTATCAGCCGGGATCTCGATTCTGAGACATGGCTAAAAATTTCGCCCATAATTCGTTCGGGAACCGGCGATGATTTCCCGACTCTCTGCCCTGCCGTCCAAGCCTGGATTGGGCCCTGAAACGCCTGTCTCACCCAGAAACCCTGCCAGACAGCAAATTCCCTCGCCAAAAAGGGAGGGGGGTCTCAGCGATCACGTCTCGCAACGCAAGAGCGGTTTCTCCGGGCTTTCTGAAGGCGGGCAATTGAAGTCCTTATACCGGTCGAAGACCCGCCGCGAAACTGCAAGTTATCGATGAAGGCGTTTATCCTGGCCGGCGGCGCCGGCACGAGGCTCTCACCCCTGACGAGCTACGTTCCAAAAGGAATGATACCTATCGCCGGAAAACCATTCATCGACTATGTCATCGACTATCTCGCAGGCCACGGAATCCGAAACATCATCATGCTATTGTCCGATGAGGATAGCGAGGTTTACCGAAACCACCTCGACGATGGATCCAAGCACGGCGTAAACATCGGTTATAGCATCAGCCCACGAACAGGCACCGCAAACGCGCTCAAGGAAGCCAGCAGCCATGTCGACACGACATTCCTCATCTACTACGGCGACGTCCTCACAAACCTCGACCTAGCAGATATGATCCGGTTCCACAAAGAAAAGAAAGCCACCTGCACAGTCGCGTTAAGCACCGGCGTCCGGATCGACTACGGCGTCGGACGAGTCGACAAAGACAACCGGATAGAATATTTCGAGGAGAAGCCAGTGCTCAAGGAATATCCAGTCGCCATCGGAGTGTGCCTCTGCGAACCAATATTCCTCAAGTACTGTTCAAGCGGACCCGATATCGCCGCTAACGTCATACCCGCACTCGTCGCGAAAGGCGAGCGAGTGTACGGCTACCTCACCCCAGAACCGCATCATGACATTGGATCGTTCAAGCAGCTAGACGAGGTCAAGAAGATCCTGAAGACTCAAGGCAAAAGCCAGGCAAAGGCCGCATCCAAACAGGGCTAGGTTATCCAGTGCGTTTCCTCAGCTGAATCCTCCACCACGAAACCCAGTTTAGCCATCCGATCCCGGATACGATCAGCCGACTCATAGTCACGCTTACTTCTCAGCTCATTCCTCAGCTCTAACACAAAGTTCACTAGCTCCGAAACCCGATCCTGAGTAACAGTCTCAGTCTCCAAGACTCCTAAAACCGAGCCCAGATCTTCTAAGGCGCCAATTAATGCGTTAACGGACCCGTCCTTAGGATTCCTCGCCTCTTCCTCCGCCAACCCGACTATTCGGATGTAGGCAGCGAGCGCTCCTGGAGTATTGAAATCGTCGTCCATGGCCTTGAAGAACTCGTCCCGCGCCTCATCCAGCAGTATCAGAAGCCTGGTCGTCTCAGCCTTCGCACCGCCAGTCTTGGTACGAGCCAATACCAGTTGGTCATGCGCTCGCCTGAATCTTCTCGCAAGGCTGACTGACTGCTGTAACGCCTCTTCGGTAAACTCTAACGGACTTCTGTAGTGGGTTCCAGCATAGAACACTCGCAAGCCTGGAGTGCCAACCTTCCGGATCGTATCCTGGATTGTGACGAAATTCCCGAGTGATTTGTGCATCTCCTCCCCTTTGATACTCAACAAGCCAGTGTGAATCCAATAGCGCGCCAACGGCTCCTTTCCCGTCAAACCCTCCGCTTGTGCGATCTCTGCCTCGTGATGTGGAAAGATCAGATCCGAACCACCACCGTGCACATCATACGTTGGCCCAAAGTACGTGAGCGTGATCGCAGTATCCTCGATGTGCCACCCAGGCCGTCCCTTTCCCCAAGGACTGTCCCAGAATATCTCCCCAGGCTTCTGACTCTTCCACAATGCAAAGTCCCCTGGATGCTTCTTGCGCGGATCAGGGTCCACCCTGTGAACAGTCAAGTCCTCCAGCTTCTGGTGAGAGAGTTTCCCGTAGCCAGGAAACTTAGAGATGTCAAAGTAGACATCACCATCAACCCTGTACGCCAGTCCCTTCTTGAGAAGTCCTGTGATCTGGTCGATGATCTCTGGAATGTGATCCGAAGCATTCGCGTACAGGTTTACGCTCTCCACGTGCAGGTCCTTCATGTCCTTGAAGAAGAATTTCGCCAAACGTTTTGTTAGTGCTAGTGGATGCTCTCCGAGATCCCGAGCCTTGTTGATGATCCTGTCGTCAACATCGGTAATATTGAGGAGGAAGAAGACGCTGAAGCCCTTCCTCCGTAGATACCGTGCTATGATGTCGTAAGCGACGTAGGTCTTTCCATGGCCGATATGGGAAAGATCCCAGACCGTAGGACCGCAGACAAACATGTTCACTCGGTTAGGTCGAATGGGCGCAAACTTGTCCTGCCTCCGCGTCAAGGTGTTGTAGACTCTGAGCTCTGAGGAAGTCGGATCTATCAAACCATAAGCGTCCCCGTCATCTCAGTCTTAAAGAAGTAGTCCTCCTTTAACAGATACTACTCGCTCAGAAGCTTACCCGGATCCGGCTTAGCTTCCGAGGAACTGCCCTTCTCAGTCTTTATCGCGTTCCAAGCCTTCGAAAGCATCTCCTTCTCATTCGGATACGATAGCGTATGAAGAGCCTTCTCGTAAGGCATCCACTCCATCGCATCGTGCTCAGTCCCCACCTTCGCATCCGCCTGATCAGTCTCGAACAAGAAGAAGTGAACAGTCTTATCGTAAGTTTTCGCACGGAACCCGAACTGATACTTGATCGCGCCAAGCTTGCCATGTAGCTTCACCCTGCTCACACCTGTCTCCTCACGTACCTCCCGCATAGCGGTTGTAACCTCGTCCTCCCCCTCCTCGATTAACCCCTTCGGCAAGCACCACACTCCTCTCTTGTTGCTGGCCAGCAGCAGAAAGAGCGGGTTGTCCTTGTCCCAGCGATAGACGACTCCCCCAGCTGATGTGACCCGGATCCTCTGTCTGGGCTGCATCCCGCCCCCGTACATGAGTACACCCTACGTGCTGCGACTATAATTCGATATCTTTCGACAAAGGCGTGATATTTTCCGAGGGAGAACCGACCACAACAATGTCCTCTATCCTGACACCCCCCCATTTGGGCTCATAGAGGCCTGGCTCAATCGTCACCACGGACCCCTTTCGCAAATGATCCCTGCCGTACAGCGAGAGATACGGTCTCTCTCCAATAGTCAACCCAACGCCGTGACCGAGTCCATGCATAAACCCACGAGTCCGTGCCTCCTTGTTCCCCTTGACCAGCTGTCGGGCAGTTGGGTACCCTTTCATTTCAAAGATCTTGCACGCGTTCGCCATCATCTCTTTGCAGGGAACCTGCTCCTTCACCATGTCCAGCGCTGAAGTTTGGACCTCGAGAACAGCGTCATACATCTCCTTAACCTTCTTCGGGGCGGAACCGAATGAGTAGGTCCTAGTGCAATCGTGCCAGTACCCGTCCGGCTCGGACGGAAATATGTCGAAGACAATAGGCTCCCCAGCCCGGACAACATCCTCATCTTCACCCCTATAGTGAGGATCGCTCGACCTTCTCCCCGGCGCAAATATCGTATCCTCCGGCGCGACCAAGTTCTGCTCGGAAAGCGACCTACCTATGACCTTCTTGACCGTTCCGACACTCAACGGCTTTGACTTGTATGATACTCTCTTTCCATTGACTCTCGCTCCTCTAAGAAACCGGACAGTCTCTTCCACGACTCTTACGGTCTTTTTTCCGAGAATTTTCAGTCGTTCGATCTCCCACCGATCCTTCGTTTCACGCGCAGCTTCGATGATCGTAGGCGACTTCTCTCCTGTGATCCTCACGCCCTTTCTACGGAGCGCATCAATCATATGCAATGTATTAGACACATCATTTCTTCCGGCCAGAATCGTTAGGCCTCCAAGTCCCTCGTCCCTGATGATCTTTTGGTAGAATCTGATCCTAGCCTCATCACGGTCCAACTTGCTCGCTATGTGTTCGTATCCATAGTCCGAGTACGTCCTAATATTCCGGACCTTCCCCTGGCGAGCACTGCCCACGTCAATATTGCTGACAATAAGCGTCGGGTCATGTGACCCTCGTTTCAGGAATATTCCGCCTCTGGGAAGAGATGTTCCAGCAACGTATCGAAGGTCCGGGTTTCCAACAGTTGAATCTCCGAAGACTATGATCGAATCGACATTTCCTTTTTCCATCTCCACGTCGAGATCTTTGATCAAGAAGAAGCCTTGGTAATAGCGGGCAAGAATAGTATATTATGATTGGGAACGGTTATGCGTTACCCGAGTAGGGTCAGGTCTCTTAGTGTAAGAATCAGTTTCTTCTCATCGATGCAAGAGGCTTCTGTAGCGGAGTCCGAACAAACCGCTTTTGAGTGGACCTACGGTGACGTCTTTCCAATTCCGCTTTCAAACGTCTTTCTTCAGCGCCGTGCAGCCAGTCCGGGATAAGGAGGACTCGTATTAGCTCTTGAACGGTGACTCCTCTCTGAAGCGCGAGTTGTTTCAGCCTGAGGTAGACCGTTCGGTCGAGGACCTGCATGAACTTAACCGAGTCCTTGGTTCCCCGAGTTCTCGATACTGGCATACGAACAACGGTAAGCGACTACTATTCATGGCTCATCTACTCTTCTTATAGAATAAACTCTAATCCAGAAACTACCAACCCGCCTTTCTAGATTGGAAATTCGTTAAATCGCGCAACCAGATAAGAAGAGCCTATGCTAGCATGTCTAATCAACGGACAAAAACAAGCAGAGATCACAGACGTTCCAGTACCGAGGCTCCAGCCTGGCGAAATCTTGATCAAACTTGCGGCAGCGGGAATATGCGGAACAGATATCGAAAAAGTCCACGGCGCCTACGGACCAGGAGGAATCCTAGGCCACGAAGTCAGCGGAACAATCGCGACCGTAGGTGACGAAGTGACCGATCTGAGAAAATCGGATCGAGTCATCGCGCACCACCATGTTCCCTGCTACAATTGCCGCTACTGCCAACAAGGGGATCACACCATGTGCGATCTTTTCCGGAAAACAAATTTCGATCCCTGTGGACTCGCCGAGTACTTCAGAGTTCCCGAGACCAACGTAACTCGGGGCGCCGTTACACGCTTGCCCTCGGAAGCAAGCTTTGAGGAAGGATCTATGATAGAACCAACGGCATGCTGCGTGAGGGCCCTGAGCAAGGCGGAGGTGAAGCAAGGAGACAGTGTTCTTGTCATTGGCCTAGGCCCAACCGGCTTGACACAGATCCAATTGCTCAGGAAAATGGGCGCATCAACTATCGTCGGTGCAGACCTTCTTCCTAGAAGGCTCGAAATGGCACGCAAGCTAGGCGCCAATGAGACAATTGATTCGTCCTCGAAGGATATTCCCGAACACGTTACGAAGCTGACCCGTGTAGGAGTCGATCTGGCGATCGTATCTACCGGAAATCCGAAGGCCATACAGCCGGCGTTTGCTTCGGTCAGAAAAGGAGGAAAACTTCTCCTATTTGGGGCCCCAGCTCAAGGCTCATCGATCGACCTCGATATAGGCGCACTATTCAGCCGCCAGATCTCGATTGTGACAAGCTATTCCTGTGTAGAATCAGATATTCACCGCGCTCTCGGCTTTCTAACGAGAGGAGAAATTGACCTTCGGTCGATGGTCACTGACCGATTTGTTTTACGAGACGCTCCAAGGGCACTTGAGCACGCTCGGACCTCGAGAACCGCCGTCAAGACGATGATAGTATCCGAATCGTGACAGAAACTCGTCGAGCGTTCGGAAGGCTTGAAATGCGTTGCTATTGACACCTTCGTGGAATGTAGAGGTGCGGCCGATGAGGATGGGTCGTGTAGCCGTTAGAAGATGCCCGAACAGGTGATAGCTTCACGCTTCAGACGAGGCGGACCTGAAAATGCAATTTCAGTTTGAAGAGAAGGTTGATTTGGCTATAGTCAAGTCTGTGAAAGCCACGCTCAGGTTTTACAACGAGCTCAGAAAGCAAGCGCTTACCCGTGGCGAGGTGGGAAATCCTCCAAGCTTCGAAACCTTCTCGACCATGGCCACTGGCCTCATGGAGGCAACCAAACAGGTTGACCTCGACCGATTGAAGAACCTGAGCATGAGAGACCTCCTCGAGCGTACTTGGGCCCAAAAACTTCTCACCTACTCAACGAAGAAACTCGTGAAAGACTCCTATGAAGCGCTCACGAAGAGATACTAGAGCACGTTCGAACGCTCTATTTCACTCAAGTGCAGAAGGGAAATTATTGAGGAATTTTTGGACTGTAACAGATACTCTGGTCCCAGAACCGGGCAGAGTAGCCCGACAAGCACTGTTCAAGGCTCTTTTGGAGGAAAGAACTAATATTCTTGCTTCTTTTCACCCTCGTCCTTCGTGGGTATCTCCGCGTTCTACGTGAGTTTCAAATACTACCACGCTCACGTGGGCGTTCAGCTGAATAGAAATGCCACAAGCATATTGCGTCAAATGCAAAGCCAACATAGAGATCAAGAACCCCCAGAACGTCACGCTCAAGAACGGAAAGGCTGCGGTCAAGGGCACATGCCCCAACTGCGGAACCTCAGTCTTCCGAATCGGAAAAGGCTAGTTCGCGCATTCTCGTCTAACTCTCTCATCTCTTGTTTTTCCCCAAGCTTCCTTAGTTCGTAGAACCTTTTAATTCGAAGTAACTACCTTCACATAAGAGAACGGTGATTTCGACCCGAGTCGCGTTAATAATCCTGCTTCTTGTTGCCCTAACCTTGGCAAGCGTGCCAAAAGGCTTGGGGGCGAGCCCTTCGACTCAGGTCAACAGGGTCTTTTACCTTTCTTCCTCAGGGACATTGAGTTCGGCACCTCCGTCAGGGAGTGGTCCCCCTTCCACATCCAACATTACTAGCTCGCCCGGCAGCTTTGCTATCCAAACACCTCTACTTTCGTCGGCTACGATTCTCGGTCAATCGACGTTCTCCATGTGGACCGATTGGACCGGTAACAAGTCCGCACCTTCGCCCGTCTTGACCGGAGTATTCAGCTATCGGCTACCTGGGCAGATCTGGACGAATGTATCATCGACCCCGCAGGCAATTTCGACAGGACTCGGACCTCAACATCTCAATTTCACCTTGACGACGCCGGACACCGTTTTGCTAGAGGGCACGTCTTTAGCCATTCAGGTTGTTGCAACCTCGGTTCCCCGTCACTCAAACGTCACCCTAGATTGGGGATCGGGTTCCGCTCCTTCCTTCGTGGTGCTACCTCTTTCGGGTTATGCCTCGCTGTTTCAGATCAACATTCTCAATCGAGACGAAATTCCGACTACCTACTTTAGTGTAAATGCGACTCCCGGAAACAACGTTGTTCTCGTTAAGGTCCTTGTCAACTCAGCTTTTGGATGCTCGGACATATCGAAGGTCAACATGACCATTGTGGATCCTTTTTCGCGTCCTGCGGTTGGAGCATCCAACAGAGGAATGCAACAATCCCCGCCGTGTCCTACAGGACAAAATCCATTCGAATTCATCGCGGCCTGGACCTACCCGTCAACCGCTTTGCAGGCAACGTATCAAGTGTGGGTAGATATTATCGACATACAGGGCAACGTGGCATACAGTTATCGTGGTCCAGCTAGCTTCGGGCTCGTTCCCCCCGGCTTTATCCCGCCACCATACAATCTCATCCCGTATTTTGCGGTCGGCGGTGTGGGAGGGGCGGGAGTATTGGGAGCAGTATTCTACTATCGCAGAAGAAGGAGCAAGAGCTACCTCGCTCCGTTTGCGCACTTCAACACCCTGACCGCTGGCGAATTGGACGGGGGAACGGTAGCAATTGAAGGCAACACTGGGTCAGGCAAGACGATCCTTTCTGAACAACTCATGTTCGAGGACCTCAAGCGAGGGAAGCCATGTGTCTTTGTCTCGACCAGTGACTTTCCATCAAATGTTAGGTCAGGCATGAAGTCGATGGGGCTTGACGTAAGGGGGTACGAGCAGAGCGGGCTCCTAACGTTTGTGGATGGATACTCCGCTGAGGCGGGACAGGAGTCGACTGAGAAATTCTCAGTTCCATCGGTCGGGGACCTGACGACACTCGGGATGAAGATTTCATCATCTCTGCCACCGCAGAGGTCCAAGGGTGCAAGCCTCTATTTCGACTCCCTTGTGCCTCTTGCATCCAAGACGAAACCAGAGAGCATTGTCTCCTTTGTTCAGTCAGTCGGTGCGAAAATGAAAGGGATAGGAGGAAAAGCAGTTTTCACTCTTGGTCCTAGCGTTGATGCGATAGTGCAGAAACAATTAGAGGATATGTCGGATTGCGTTGTCCAAATGGAAGCGTTTGAGGAACGTGGAGTTCGTCGTCGGCGTCTGAAGATCGCAAAGCTTAGGGCGAGAAGGCATCAGGAAGGCTGGAGTGTTTTTGCAATAGAAGACGGAAAGGGAATAATCTTCTATTCAAAGAAACCCAAGACTTAGAATACCTTGTCCCGGGGGAAGACCTCTATTCCTGAGGCTCCAAATTGATACGGACGAATCTGCGTGTCATGAGAGATTCCACGCATTTTTTCCACCTGGACTGCTCGCACAAAGTTTCCTTGATGCATGAGGGTGTGAAGAACAACCACTCCGTGTGATAGGAACTCTTCAAGTTGGAATCTTCTGTCTAACAGCGATGTCTTCAACTCGCTTGTTACCAGAGAGGTGCAACCCGTGTCGGCTAATGCATCGAAGAATTCTACGGTTGCCCTCCTTTTCTTCAGTTCTTCTCCATATCTCAGCATGACCGATGTAATAGGGTCGAGGGCGATCCGCTCGACATTCTCGCCTTCAACTAGTTTCGTAAGCGTCTTCAAGACTTCGGTGAAGCTGGCCCCTTCCGAGGAGTCTGAGGAAAATAGCGCATGAGGTCCATTGTTCTTAATCTTCGTCCGTCGAAGGCCACTGGCGTCCAAGAACAGGAGTCTGCCTTTCTTTTCTACACTGTCTAGATCCCAATTATAGGATTGGAAGTTCTGTTTTATCACGTCAGGGTACTCGTCGAGGGTAACGTAAAGTCCTGTTTCACCTTGAAGGGCCCCGCTGTAGAGATACTGAATGGCGAAGGTTGTCTTTCCGGAACCCGGGCTTCCGACTACCAGGATACATTTTCCCTCAGGGAAGCCTCCCCCGAGAAGCTCGTCGAGGCCCTTGATCCCTGTGGGAACTCTCTCCAACGTAATCATCAACCAAAGCGATTATCACTGTATAAAAATAGTATTTCGAGATCACTTCTAGACTTCTCGGAAATTCCCGGGTGGATTTTCCAGCCATATCTTTGAAGAAACGACCCTAGAGCTCACCTTCTGGGCTAGAACTATACGTGCTATGTGTCTGTCTGCGGGGTCAGCTGCTAAGTTGCAGCCGATCGCGAAGCACCAGCATACGCCAATCAGGAGAAGGAAGAGGTACGCGAGGATGCTGAAGATTGGCCGGGTAAGGGAAGTGTAGAGGAGCGAGAAGCCGCCTGATGCGCCAATTATCATTGAGAGAACCGTGGTATGAAATGGGCCGACATCGATGCTCCGAAGCCTCAACCCTCCGAAGTACGGGAGGGCAAGGGCAACCAGCGGGAGCATTAGCGACGCCGTCATTGTGAGGGTCACAAAATCCTGCGCAATCAAGCTCACAATGTCGGTTGTCCGAGCTAGAGGCGAGATCAACGGGACATCTTTGTGATTGGCTTCGTAGGTTGCAAAAGGCACCACAACTGCTATGATGAACCCAAAGTACATGATCTGTCTCCGAAGTTTCAGTTTCAATCCTCGAGACGCTTGGACCATCGAGAGTTCCGAGCTCTTGGACCCGATTACGTGTGTTCCTTTCGTGATGAAGAGATAGAGCTTAATCGCCTTCGTTGATACGACACCGCCGAAGAAGTACATGTACGTGAACCCTATGGGGATACCAATGAGAGAGATTACGAGTGTCAGTGTCGCGCTCAAAGCTAATGTGAGGAGTCCCACCTGCGCGTTCCTGGGCAGAACTCTACTTGCTGATGCTAGGATAAGGAGCACCGTTGATGAGCCAATGAGGAAAAGAGTGAAAGTACCAACCAGGCAGATGAGCAAGTTTCGCCGGTTGTGGGAACTTCCAGTGTCGATAGACAATCTTGTCCGATTCGGACTGTCGGTTGTTGGACGATATTTAGGAAGGCTGGTCCCAAGCTCCGGAGCAGCCAGTTAACGGAGAACCTCTCTTGCCTGAAGAAATGGACGTGATTCTGAAGATTGTTAGGAGGTACCGTCCTACGGGACGGGTGTCGATTCGGCGTATCGGGAGCTTCGTCAACGATGTCTTCCTGGTGAAGGTGGACAACGAGAAGCTCGTCGCTAAACGGTATACGAACTGGGTATCCCTCAAATGGGTCACGCTAAGCCTCTTCGGGCTAGGGTCTGTTCACTTCTCAATATCCGGGAAGAGAAGGATGGAGGCTGAATATGCTTTCAATGACCTGCTTTCGCGTCGCGGGATACCCGTACCCGCAATCTTGGGGGCTGACCAGAAATCCAGAACGATACTCTTCTCGTTCGTTCCAGGCGACCAATTGTCGAGTCTTCTCCCCAGATTGGCCTCCGGCACGCAAACTGGACAGAGAGAGCGCGAAGCTGCATACCAGGCGGGGAGGCTGATGGCCGGTGCTCATCGACTGGAGGCAGCCCTGGGGGACACGAAGCCAGAGAACTTTCTGGTGGAGAAAAAAGGCGAAGTGACGCTCGTCGATCTTGAGCAAGCCCGTTACAGGGGGGACTATTCCTGGGATTTGGCAGAATTCCTGTTCTATTCGGGCCACTACTGGCTTTCGTTCAACAAGACGCTGGCGGGATACGTTGATTCCTTCATCAAGGGATACAGGGAGCAAGGGAACGCTAGCACGATAAGAGCCGCAGCTTCACCTAGATACGTAAGAGTGTTCTCCGTCTGGACTCCTCCGAATATCTTGCACCACGTCAGAAAAAGACTCACCGAGACATAGTCGCTAATCAATAGACGGCGATTTAGGAACACGCTATCACGTTGAGAAAAGAAGTCTTCCAACGAACCCTTCCCGAGTTTGAAGGTAAGTAACGTCGAAACGTCACGGAAATCGCCCATTGTCAGCCCTGATTCAAGATCTGAACCAGCAGATTATGATCGGGTAAGATCCACGCTGGAAACATGGATAATCCCAAACCGATCCGAACCCGGATCAAGCTTTGATCAGCTGGACTCGCCCATTATCGGGGCCAAACAGCGGGTGTTCTAGAAAATAGGAGGTCTTAGCGACCGACCCTCGCGTCGCATGAGTGGTTCTTCCGGACTGCTCAAGCCGCCATTTTAACCGGAAAAGCAGGTGTCCTGCTAGAAGTCTTCGTCTCCACCAGGTGGCTTGAAGTCCTTTCCGCCACCGGCGCCCTTGTCAACGCCTTTAGACGCGATAACATCGTCGATTCTCAGTATCATCGATGCCGCTTCGGAGGCTGACTTGATCACTTGTTGCTTAACCCTCAGGGGTTCGAGAACGTTCAGTTTTCGCATGTCCTTTACATCACCGGAGAAGACGTCGATCCCGAACCACGGGCTTCCCGCTCGTTCGTGCTTTGACCGTAGCTCTACGAGAACGTCGATGGGGTCGAACCCAGCGTTCTCCGCCAGCGTAGTTGGAACAGCCTCAAGAGATTCTGCGAAAGCCTCTATAGCCAGCTGCTCTCTGCCACCAACTTTTACAGCGTACTCTCGAAGTCTCTTGGCCAGTTCCGCTTCAGGTGCCCCGCCGCCAGCAACTATTTTTCCGTCTTCCAACGCGTTCCTCACCACGCACAGTGCGTCGTGCAGCGATCTGTCCGCTTCGTCGACGACATGTTCTGTTCCGCCGCGTATGACTATGGTGACCGCCTTCGGGTTCTTGGCGTCGCGAATGTATAGGAGCTTATCGTCGCCGATCTTAACCTCCTCTACCGACTTGGCTTCTCCCAAAGAGTCCTTCGCGAGATCCTTGACACTAGCAACGACTCTTGCGCCTGTAGCCTTAGACAGTTTCTCGATGTCGCCGCTGCTGACGTTCTTGACTGCGCCGATTCCTTTCTTGGCTAGATAGTGAAGTGCAACGTCATCTATTCCCTTTTCACTAAAGACAATGTTAGCTCCGGTCTTTTCGATCTGGGAGACCATGTCCACCAACATTTTCTCTTCCTCCTCGATGAACAGGTGCATCTGGTCAGGGTTGTTGATGTTGATCTTAGCATCGAACTCGGTCTTTTCTACTTCGATCTTGGCGTTGAGGAGAGCGATTCGCGCACCGGTTATCGTCTTGGGCATTTGAGCATGTGCGAGTTCTTTGTCAATAACGATGCCTTTGACGAGTTCTGTTTCTTCCAGACTCTTGCCGTGCTTCTTCAGGATCTTGATCAGGTCGATATCGGCTTTGATCTTGCCATCAACTTTCTCGGCAATCTGCTTGACAGCCTTCACCGAGATATCTGCGAAGTGTTCCTTCGCGACCGCGATGCCCTTGCTATACATCGATGTTGTGGCGACTTGTCGCAGAATAACATCATCTTTCTCAGCTATCGGAATTGACAGCTTGTCAAGGATCTCGATCGCTTTCTCCGCAGCTTTCTTGTAACCATCAACAATCACAGTCGGATGCACATCCTTGTCCAAAAGCTTCTCAGCCTTCTCGAGAAGTTCACCGGATAAGAGGACAGCAGTCGTAGTTCCGTCGCCAACCTCGTTATCTTGAGTCTTGGATACTTCAACTAGCATTTTAGCGGCCGGATGCTGGACATCTAGCTCTTTCATGATTGTGGCGCCATCGTTGGTGATTGTCACGTCGCCGATGGAACTGACGAGCATCTTGTCCATTCCTCGGGGTCCGAGGGTTGAGCGGACCGTTTCTGCCACAACTTTCGCGGCAGTTATGTTGTTTCTTTGAGCTTCCTTACCAGTTGATCGTCCTGTTCCTTCCTTCAGGATGAGTACAGGTACACTTTGGGTTCCTTGTGCAGACATTCTTTCATACCTTTGTTGAATTGGAATTCGAAAACAAAGGGAGGACGGGATTTCTTAAGGTTTACCCGCTTCACGGGTCAAACTGAGGATTGTCCCGACTGGAATTGAGACGCAGGGCATAGCGGATGAGACCTCGTTCGCTGGTCCAAGGTTGCTGCGGAAGAGAGCGTCTTCGATGGACTTGCCTGTTTTCTAGAACTTGAACGGTTCAAGACGAGTACCACTCCCTTCTTTCAAGAGGCCAGCCTGATGGTAGGTTATGGCTTCATCGGAGAACCCGATGGCGTACTTGCTAGAATACGGCCTTCGGAGAGTCGAAACCGAAAGGCCTGAGCTTGCGAATGACTCTAGGTATCTAGAACTGAAGGAACAATTACTTCGAGATGCCGAAGGGCATTTCCGGGAGATACAGGCCACCTACGCGACCATTCTGAAGACCCAGTGCCATTGCGGGGGCCAATTGGAGCCGGTGGACCACGAATTCGGGAAGTCAGGCGGAACCATCTATGACAGCGTTATCGCGAAGTGCAAATCGTGTAGCGAAGCGCAAGCCTTCCAGTTTCCAAAGGAGGGATTCATCTCGGAGGCTCGATCGGCGATGGCGTTGAGGGACTATCTTCAAGGCACGTACGGCATTGACTACGCTGGTGCAGTCAGAAGTGATCTTCAGAGCCGCGCCGTAAAGCACTAAGGCGTCAGCTCAACTGCGACAGCCTACGTGCCGATGGTCTTCTCGTACATTTTCCTGAAAGTCCAGCGGACCGCGTTCTTTATCTCGCTTAGACGGGTCTCGTCGCCGTAATTCTTGACGCGTAACTGTTTCAGTTGATTGCCTTGTTGGTCGAGGTCGAAAGATAGAACTCGCTCTGGAGATAACCCACCCTTCCGGACTGCCTCTTCGTCTTTCTTTTGCATTGGTTCAAGCACTTTTCCTAAGAGGAAGGGCCGGAAGGGGGGAGTGTTGGTGTCAAATTTCATTCCCTCGCCTGGCACGACGCGGAGGTTTGGGCCGTCAACATGCATATCCGCTAGTACTACTCCGCTGATGGTTCTAATGCTCTGCGGAGGGGTTTCCTGTTTCTTCGTGGTTTCCGCGAGTGTTTTCGGGACCTCGACTCTTCGATAACTTCGCTCTGTGAGTAGGAGATCAATTACTTCGAGAAAGGACCTCAGAGTTCTGATTTCGTCCTCGTCTTCTACAACCTTCTTTTCGAGGTAGGCTTTCAGCTCTGCAAGTTTCTTCGTCGATCGTTCTCTCAGCTCTGACATATCGTCTCATTGTTGCTCGTGTTGGGATTCTTAAATAATCCGAGGGGCAGGCCAACGTTGAGTTTTGCGGGGTCTAGGGATGCAGCAAGTCGCCACCGTGAGAGATATTCTGCTCGGGACCTTTGATGCAAAGCAGGTTCTTGTCCATGGATGGTTGCAGAACAAGCGCACAGGTGGCGGGATAATTTTCCTTCTATTGCGTGATGGCTCAGGGGTTGTCCAGTGCACGTTGCGAAAGGGGAAGGTTGACGACAAGACTTTCGAGGCGTTCCAGTCGGCTCGGATAGAGTCGAGTGTTGAATTGCGGGGAGAAGTGAAACCTGATCCTCGGTCTCCTGGCGGGAGAGAGGTTCAGGTCGATAAGGGGCGAGTTGTGCATCCGGCTCTTGAAGAGTTTCCGATTGCAAAGCAGTTCCATGGTCCCGAGTTTCTCCTGGACAAGCGGCACTTGTTCGTCCGGAGCGACAAGATGCGCTCGATTCTCAGAGTGCGGGCAGTGGTTCTCTCTGCGGTTCGCGAATGGTTCGAGGAGCATGGCTTTACCGAGGTTCATGTTCCAAGCCTTACCTCGGCTGCCGTAGAGGGTGGTGCGACTCTGTTCGAGGTGAAGTATTTCGATCAGAAAGCGTACTTGACGCAGAGCTGGCAGCTGTATGCAGAAGCGTTGATAGCGAGCGTGGGCAGCATCTACACTATTGCTCCGTCTTTCAGGGCGGAG
>VBBT01000020.1 GCA_005881695.1 Candidatus Bathyarchaeota archaeon
AATGCACCGTTTGCGATGAGCTTCTAGCTCAACCAACGGGTGGAAAAGCAGAGATTAGAGGAGAAATATTACAGCCCCTCGCATAGAGGAGGACTGGAATAATCGAGTTGAGTAGCCAGGCTTCGCAAGCGCTAATGCCGGAAGTCGGCGACCTAGTAGTTGCTACGGTAACTAGAGTCGAAGACTACGGTGCGTACGTGAAGCTAGACGAGTACAGCGGAATCGAGGGCCTTGTCCACATCTCCGAGATCTCAACCACATGGGTCCGGAACATCCGGGAGCACGCGCGACAGGGCCAGAAGCTAGTCCTCAAAGTCCTACGAGTCAGCTCACAGCGGAACCAGATAGATCTCTCCCTCAGAAGAGTCACGGGAAGAGAAAAGTCCGAAAAGATGCTGGAATGGAAGAAGGAGCGAAAAGCAGAAGCGATCCTGAAGAGCGCGGCTGACAAGCTGAAAAAACCAGAAGAGGACGCTGAGGATATCCGGAAGATTCTCCTAGAGAAGTTCGGAGGACTCTATTCTCCGCTCGAAGAAGCCTTGGACGAGGGTCCCGAGGTCCTAGTGAAAGGTGGCCTGTCATCGGAGTGGGCTCAGGCAATAGCCGAGGTCACGAAGACCAAGATTCGCCTTGAGAGGTCGAAAGTACGAGGAACCGTTTCGGTAACATGCCACAAACCAGGTGGAGTGGAGATAATCAAGCAAGCGCTAATCAGCGCGAAGAAGATACGCAAGCCCCGTGGAAGCGAAGTAAAAATCTACTCGATAGGATCTCCCAAATACAGAATAGAAGTAGAAGCACCCAGCTTCGAAGCAGCCGAGAAAACCCTCAGCCTAGCCGTGGAAGAGGTCCTTGGGACCATCAAGAAGGCTGGAGGCGAGGGAAGGAAGCTTGGATGAAATGGCTGATGAGACGATGCCCGAAATGTTCCAGATACACTCTGAAAGAAACATGTCCGGCCTGCGGGACTCCTACTAAGAACCCTCATCCCGCAAAGTTTTCACCTGAGGACAAGTACGCTCGCCAGAGAATGGAAGGCTCAAAGGAGCCCTTAGAAGGCTGACGAATCTTCTCACATGAAAGTCAGAGGCTGGGGCATAGTGACTGCGATGTCCAAGAGCTGGACCGGATCACCCTGCCACCTCGCCCGAACTAGAATGTATTGTTGGCCGGTGGGCAGAATAGTCCAGTTGTAGCTAAAGTGGCCCGCCGTCGCGTTTACCTTTGCTATGAAATTCCAGCTAGTTCCCGAGTTGGCTGAATATTCCAAAATAACTGGGGGGATCTTATCGGTTGTAGTGCCAATTGTAGTGTCTATTGGTTTGCCATTCGTGGTCGTCAACGTTCCTGTGATAGTGGTGTTTCCGCCAGTGGGCTTCACAATCGCGGGGGTAAGCTGGGCCGTGATCGACGGCTGGTCCGGATATCTTACTGAATAGACCAGAACATACGAGGAGGAAGAGGCAAAATCTTGAACGAAAAAGTGGGGAGTGGCAGGTCCTGTATCGTTCCTATCCGTCGGAAGCCCTCCAGGATAGCTGCTTCGCATGAGGAGGCCGAGAACAGTATTGCTGGTCGGGATTTGCACGTTCTGGAAATTGCTCGTAATCCTCTCATCAGTAGTCCTGTTTCCTATCTTCACGATCCGGTGGTAGTCCGACGTGCCGGTTTGGGGGTTCGTTATCACCTGCCGGTAACTGACGTTGGCAGATCCCAAGGGGGTATTGATCGAAGTGTTGTTGCCTATCCGGACCATCCAGTACCATTTGCTGTCATCCCCGTAGCCACAGAAAGGCGGTCCGTTCGAGCCGCACAATCCGCGGTTGTAGCTGATGAAGATGGCAACATGTGTGACTCTTTCCTGACGCATTAACTGGACCGCTAGCGACTCGTTCAGCATGAACCCGGTCGCAATGTCCTGTATTGCCGTGGTGTTCCCGGTTCCGTTATCTGAAAGCGTACTGAGTCCGGTGTTCACGGTGATCCAGTAGCCGTAGTCCCACCAGGCGAAGACGACGCTTGAATGTGGCAGATTGTTGCTCATCCAGGAGAGGGCTTCAAGCCAGTCGGGGACCGCTTGTCGGACTGGGAGGCTCGCTGAGGCGATGGTGGTCGGAGTGTAAGCCGATTGGACAGCATTGATGAAAGTGGGAACTACCAAGATCATGATGATGAGCAGTATGCCGAGGCTGAATTCTCGGCTTACTTTGCTGGTGAAGCGTAGTTTCCGCCGGGGAAAGAGAACCGTCTGCTGAATAATATCCATTGCAGGTTTGCCCAGTTCGACTACAGTTATCGCGGCGAGAGTTGCCATAGCGGGCGCTAAGATCAAGGTTAGCCGGACCAAGCTCGCGGCAAAGTAGAATCCTGTGACTCCGAAGATTATCAATAGAACATCGCCCTCGCGCAGTCGTTGGAATGCGAAGAAGAAGCCGAAGACTGCTAGAATTATCAGGCTTCCAAGTTCGAGGTACAGGCTCGCCCAAGTAGAGGGGCGATTCTCAGCTACTGATGCAACGAGTGGAATATTGCTCCTGACGAAGGGGTCGACCGTGGCGAGAAACTTTCCTTGGAGGAGTGACCCTGAGATGATCTTGGTGCTTACCAATCCAAAGAGGATCGCGGCTGAAGAGACAATGGTGACAACTAGGATGCTCAGCCTTCCTATGGTGGATGGGGCTAGTCTGGCAAGCTCCATCACGATTAGAAGACCCATGACTCCCAACAACGCGATAGTTGTGCTCTCGGTTAGAAACGCGTGTCCTAAGAGCGGGATTTCGGTCCCTATGTAGAGCATGAAGCCCAAGGTCATCCCGTAGGCGAGAAAGAGACGGGGTGTGTAGCGTCTCAAAACAACTAATGCCAAGGCGAACAAACCCAACACCTCGGCTGCGTAACGGAAACTTCCCCATGAGAACGACATGTAGATGAGGCTAATGCTCGACATCATGCTGTAGATGATCGTGCTCTTCAAACTCTTCCCGGGACTAACTGCTCGCATGAAAAAGAGGAAGGTAAGAATCATCGTCGGGACTCCAACCCCTTCATTGCGGAAGAACCCGAGCTCTGTACGGCTGATAAGGCTCGAACTGAAGGCTGCAAACAGAGCCGCGAACAGCCCGGCACTCTTTCCCCACAGGTCCTTTGCAAAGAAGTAGGTGGCTAAGACAGCGAAAGCGCCCAGTAAGACTGGACTGTAAACAGCAGCGTCGTAGAGGGTGATGTTAACACCAGTAGACTGAAAGAACTGATAGATCAGCACCCCAGTGAAGCCTGTCCCCGGGTAGCTTGTAGTGACGGGCGCACGCCCGAACGGGAACCATTCAGCAACATTGACGTAGCTAAACCATGACTGCCACCCGTTAGCAGTAATCTGTCGCATGTCGTTGAAGTTGAAGTAGGGGTCGAATTCCGAGATGTACGCTCCCCAACGAAGTGGAAGCAGGCGAACCAGTGAGGCTAGTACAAGTGTGAGGGAGAGGGTCGAATAGTGAAGAAATGATGCCCGGGAGATCAGACCAAAGTTTTTCCTTATTGCCCTGAACCGAGAGCCGATGCTTTCACGTGTCAGGCCTGCTCGGATCTCACCGAAGAAGCCTTCTGGTTCAACCTCCACTTCTAGCTAGCACTCTCTTCTAGGGTCTCGGAGTTACGAGGGAGCTGGCTCTTGCCTTTGACGTTAATATTCTTGTGGTTGAAGTTGTTTACAGGGCTCCTCCGGATACCTCTTGCGGGGAATTCGCCTTCCGGTACGTAGCACTCGTGGTACATGCTGCTCTAAAATGGAGTTGAGCCATTCCAAGAGTAGTTTTCCTATCCAGAAAAGGCTAGGCTGATGGCTTAGGGGGCTGATTCTCGTCTCTTGGCTCTCCTCTCAAGGTACGCGTAACCTAAGATGAAAGTCCACAATACGCCAAGACCAACCACGATCGAGGTCTCAATTCCTTGAAGGAAGTACAAGTGATTGAAGACGATGAGCCATAGCGATCCTAACAGTCCATAGTAGATGTAATTGTGCTGATGGCCGATTGCTCTCTCCGTGTACCCCCAAACTTGGACAGGCAATCCTACTGGAAGCTTCGCGATTGGAGCCAAGGCCAAGAATATCCAGCTAATCGGCGCCAGTACAATCAGCCAGTTAATACTCGCATTCCAAGGCGCTCGGAACAGCTGGAAAGTTCCGATCATTACGTAGGCGATGAAAACAGTGAGCCCTAAGAATTGGCTGATGTACCATAGGAAAGCTACGTCGATCAACGCCAACACGACTATCCATAGACGTCCATTGTATCTTGCTAGTCGTACTATTGGCACATTGATAACGTACCAGATCAAACCGTAGGGAACGTAGGAGAAATCAGGGTCATACCTGAGAAGCCTACGCAGGTTAGAGAGTCCGGGCAAAATATAGAACGGTATATCTTTTGGGATTGGACGCTTGAGAATCCAAACTAGCCGAAAAGCCGTGAGCGCGATGGTTGCGCCTACAATTTCCCAGGTCATGCGATTCCAAGCGGGCTCCTAAAGCGCGGAGAAACGGTTCTAGTACTCTTTGAAACTATTGGTTCCAGAATGAACAGTTTGCCAATTGAGATTCGAATCTCCTCCACCGGACGACCCTATGCCCTAAAGCTTTCTCGCATAGTCAATAAGGCTGAGTTCTCTCAAGCTTGAACGAACCTGTAGAGCACTGACACGTCCTAAAACAGTCAGCTGTCAGAGCTTATTACTTCTAGTTGCTCTAGCGTAAACCTTTCGATTCGTCCTGTCCGGAAAATAGTATGCTTCCCAAACCCTACCCCATCTCGCTCGGTAGGCAGTTGCAAAGTTAGGATGCAGTTCGAGGATGACAAGAATAACCGCATAGTAGAGCCTTCTCAGTCCTTTCGTCTGGTGAAGTTTCTCTCTCACTCTTGCGAATCTCAAGCCAAGATAGTACATTCGATGTTGCCTCCGTTCGAAGTTATGATAGCGTGGGTTCCACTCCGTTGTCTTTGCATTCGCGACGGTTAGACCGAATTTGTTTATCAAAGCGTAGAGAACATGTCTATCATGAACTTCCATCACACAGGTTGGTAGTAAGTCAGCCTCGAGCAAGCGAGCCTCGCATCCCTCGCAGTCCATTTTCATGAAGTCAAAGCTTAGGTTTAGCATTTCGATTCCAAAGGGGCTTCCGTAAACCTCAGCGTTCCATTTGTTGGCCCGCAGGTTGTCGCTGATTATTGTTGCCAATTCGGGGACTTGTTCAACACAGATTACACGTTTCACTCCATGGATAAAATAGAACAGCGCTGTCTCACCGCATCCAGCTCCTATGTCGAGGACGGTGGCTCCCTTCAGGCTAAAGGGAGGCAGATGGTACATCTTCCACTCCGGCCATTCATGGAAGATGATGTGAAAGTATTCCGGGTGAAGTTTGACTGTATATCTGCCAATTCTTAAATTGTAATACTTCGAGCTCGAACTGGTCAAGGTCCAGTTCCAGGTGACAAACATTTTCTTCAGAAACTGGTGTGGGAGTATTGCGGTGTTGGCGACCAAAAGGAATGGCTTGCCTGTCCTCGTCACTCGGATTCCCGTCGGCAGAATCAACGGCCAATCAACCGAATGAGGCTAGCGTTCATAGTCGCGCTTTGCATTCTAACGAAAGCATCGTGGAGCACTAGTTATGACTCCGCTCTGACCCTACTCCATTTTCGGCAATATCCACGATTTGCTCCTCAAACCTTTCTGGACTGAAGGGCTTTGCCTTTTGTGATATTTCCAGAGGATTGGTAGGTTCCTTTATGACCCTGCGAATGGTTGGAACGAGATCATCAACCGAATCAAAAGTCTCGCCTATACCTAGAGATTGTATTGTCTCCTCAGGACCGGTATGCCTAGCCACAATAGGGTAACATCCTGCGGATATCGCTTCAACAATGATCAGTGGCATCGCAATTTCGCCGCCTGTGTAGAGGTAGACCTTGCTTTCCTCGAGGAGATGAGGCGCCTGCCTCAGTGTAGTCTTGAAGTAGACCATATTTGCTGGAATCCTTCCCTCGATTTCACGTGCGTAAGCCTCCAAGCCTGGTTTCGTCCTTGCCAAAAGTACGAAACGGAATTCGGGCAGTCTTCTTGCAGCTTCAAGAAATATTTCCACTCGTTTCTCTGGAATTAGTCTAGTCACCTGAATTATCTGCTCTTTCTTTTGTCTCGGCTGAAACTGACTGCAAGGTGGAAGGATGAGGGAGGAATTCCTGTATCCGTTCCTTCTCAAACCTTCGAGAACACTCGGAGATAGCGCAAAGTACCAGTCAGGGCTCGGAGGTCTAACCTGAAGTATTTTTCTAAGAAAATTGTTCAACCCTCTTTTCGCGCTGACATACCCATGAGGTATTTTTTGTCTTGGAAAGGAACTAGACAAGTAGCTCGTGGAATACTCGAAAAGGTCTGTTCCTTGGTATATGAAATGATAAAGGGGAGAGGGAACATGGAAAAGCGACGATTGAGTGCAGAAAGTAACATCTGGGTCGATTTCACGAAATTTGGCTTCTGTCTTTCTAATGTCCTTGAAGTCTTTGATAATTGCTATTCCCGGAATAGATCTGTGGGAAGTATTCGACGGGATTTGCCGACATTCGCTCAAGATCTGGCCCATTCCAGGATAAACTTCGTCGGCCTTTGCAGGAATGTTGGCATCAGAATAGAGGGCTACTTTGTAGCCGGCTCGGAGAAGAGCTTGACAAACTTGTAGACAAAGCAATTCTCCGCCCATGTAAATCGATAGAACAGGGTGTATTACCAGAGCCTTCTTCACCAGGGAACCCCTCTGTTCTTTGAGCCGGCTGGAGCACCTTGTCTATTCAGTCGAGCTCAGCCTCGTTGTGTGAATTCAAGTCCCCAAGCCTAGCCTCGAGAGAACCTGAGGCGAACTCTCTCTCGCTAAAGCTTGACTCCACAATTCTTGCAGAAAATGGCTTCGGATGGATTGTCAGTCTTACAAGCTCTGCATTGATTCCGGTCGAATGCGGATCTGGGAATCGTGAACGTCTTACTCAATCCCGAGTAGAGGTTAAACTTGTCTCCGCGTTCGCATCGGAATCTTGAAACCCGATATTGCTGAAATCTCCACTCCCGCTCCGGCGGGCTCGACACCTCAGTCCCACATTTCGGACAGTTTATGCTCATAGATTCCCCCGAAGATTTTTCGATGTAAATCCGATATTTAAGATGACACCCAGTCTAAGGCGTCGGGATCGCTTTTACGGTGAGGCTTCTCAATCCACCAATCCTATTCTTGATCGAGTTCTCCAATTCCGTGACAACGGCATGCATCTGCCGGACCGTCATGTCCCCGTCAACTGCGACTTCCAAAACACCTACGATGAAGGGTCCAGCTCTTCTCAGCCGGAGCTCTTTGATACCCTTGACTTGGCTATTCGAGCGGATTAGTGACTCGATCTCCTTCGTGAGTTCGGGGTCGTGGAACGCATCCAAAAGAACGAGAGAAGATTCTCTCAACGCAACGTATGCCATTGTCAAGATGTAGAAGGCAATTAGCATACCGCCAATAGCGTCAGCACCCTGATGAAATCCGAGAGCGGTGATGAGAACGCTCCCAAACGCCAAGAACGACGAGGAGGCATCTTTTATCGAGTTCTTAGCATCCACTTTTAGCGACAGTATATTATGCTTCAAGGCGATGCGTCTCATCTGCAACGCACGATAGAGTGACACAAGTCCGGTAACTAGAAGGACCCCTAAAGCCGTGTAAGGAAGAGTGAGAGACTTCGGATTCAGAAGTGCTCTGTAGGACCTTACGAATATGAACGATGCAGCCGCAACCAAGGTAAGCGCGGCCAGGAGAGCTGTCAAGCTCTCAACCTTGTAATAACCGAACTGGAACCTCTTGCTCGGCCGCCTCCGGGCGAAATGCAAGCCTGTCCAGACGAAGAATGATACCGAAGCGTCCGACAACGAGTCGATACCGTCAGCGAACAGGGCTATACTTCCAGTCACCATGCTGAAGATAACTTCGACGATTCCCAGGGCCAAGAGAGTCCATACTGACCGCCCCGCTATACGCTCGCCAGCCGCGAATCCAGTAGGGTCGTCCTGCAAGTCGATCCTCTATTCTCTGACCAATCTCGAGGAGTCGAGTTGTTGGAAGGGGGTTTAGACTCCTTAGATTCTAACCTCCTCTGAGGACCTAGCTGATTTAAGACAAGTCTAGAAAATTAGCTGCAAGAGGTATCTGGTGTGATGGCGCCGGGGGTGGGATTTGAACCCACGAGGGCCTAAGGCCCATCGGATCTCCGCAACCAACAATCTGGCTTAGCAATCCGACGCCCTACCAGGCTAGGCGACCCCGGCCTACTATGCTCAGACAAAATGTTCGTCTAAATAACTGTTCAACTATACAAGATCCATTTCAACAGCTCTCGACCCTAGTAGAGTTCCCACAAACACGTTTGCAGGTCGGGTTTGGAGGAGGGGTAGAAACGGTCCTAGTCATGTCATAGCTGCCAAATAGGCAAGAGTCTTCAAAGCTGAAGACGTCTCCCTCCCTTCTTCAGGTAAGACTCCTTATGTCTGATGATAACTCCGAGGAGCAAGAGAGTGCGTAAGGGCATGCTACAACAGAGAGTTGTCGTATCACGGCGACTGAGCACTATGCTTATCATACTTTCCGCAGCATCGCTAGTATCGATATCGCCCAAGACTTTCCCCTCCGCTCATGCCGCAGGATTCGTCTACGTGAATCCTCCAATGACAGCAGTGGCAAGTGTCGGTACAGTCGTCACCGTAAGAGTACAAGTGGCCAGCGTGGACCCTTTCGATGGTTGGGATATTCAGGTCCAATCCAATCAGTCCGTGATCGATCCCACTTCTCTGTCAATACAAGGGAACACCCTCGCCGTCAATTACAGCGAGCGTTCTTGAGACGGTGAACTGCGTAAACGGGGTGAGTCATACTACAAGCCATTGTGACCGATCTGACGGACCGGGTATTGTGCACTCGGCAGCCATGAGGCAAGATGGTAGTCCACCGACCTATCCTGTTTACGGGCTGCTCTTTACAATAAACTATACAGTAGCTGGTTCGGGCTCGTACAGTCCCTTAGAGATCCGGAAAGCCATTATGACTAACGGCCCGAATCTCATCTTTGTAACAACCCGAGATGGAATCTATGGTATCCCACCGGGGCAGGGCTTCATGCTTGGAGCCTTCCCGGCTTCACTGAGCATATTCCTAGGGTCAAGAGCAAATGTCACACTGAATGTTTCAAGCCTTGGCGGCTACGCCGCAGAAGTTGATCTTGCTGTAGTAACCCCGCATCCCGGTCTCTTGGTATCTTTCAATGTGACTAGTACCGCATTATGGCCAAACCACCCCAGGAATGTGACAATGACCATCGCGACAGATAGCACTTATGAGGCCAGCTATTACACGATCACAGTGATGGCGACTAGTAACGGCCTTTCTCACACTGCCACGGTGTCAATATCCACGACGGGCAAGCCGGACTTCGCGATCAGCGCTTCGCCTTCAATTCTCAGAATCCATGCCACCAATTCGAGTAGTTCGATTATCTCATTGGATACTCAATTCGGGTTTTCGGGTCCAGTTTGGTTAAACCTAACTGTGCCGCAGGTTCTAGGACTGACGGCATCGTTAGGTGCAAGTGAGCTGACGATTTCGCCAGGCAATTCCGCAACGACAGTTCTTGATATTCACACGCCTGATTCGACCCTCCCATTTGTCTATCTGGTAAATATCACAGCGACTAGCCGGTTATCATCCCACGAGTTAACTATCGTAGTGACGCCCCCGTCGCCGGATTTCCGCTTCCTGCTAACTGGCTTGGAGTTCGTGACTCAACAGGGCCAGTCTCGCACGTTTACTCTAACAATGACGAGCATTGACTACTTCAGAGGCCAGGTGAATCTTTCTGCTTCATCCCTTCTCGGCGCTGAGGAAATATTCAGTCCCCCCTTTGTTGCTCTCGATTTCGGCATTTCGTCGGCCTCGAAAATGACCCTCGCGACTGATGTAAATTCAGGGCTGGGAAATTACAACGTTACCTTGACCGCACTTGGCACTACAATCTTGGGTGCTAATGTCACGCACGTTATAGTTATGATTGTGACCATTACTCCGCTTCCACTTTCAAATACAATACTAGGTCTCCAGCCGTTGACCTTCTTTGGTATCATCGGAGCGCTCTCGCTAGTTGCTGTTGTTGCGGCTGTTAGGAAGATTAGGAGGCTTAAGCATAGACAATTCTTGAGCTAACCGAAACCGCGACACAGGATCTGGTCAGGCACAGTTCTTTCTACCGTGCGAGCTTTGCGAAGTGCGTATCCCCTTGGTCTCGCTCGCCAACGTATAGGTCACGCTTAGTAAAGTTCGCGTCTTCTCGCTGTAAGGTTAGTGCCTATCTCCCCGATATCCTCTGAATATTCCGCAACCCGTTTGAGACTCTCCAAGACTAAACGGACAGCCACGACCGACGAGGGTCCCAATGATACTCATGGAACTTACCGGCTATTCCCTCCCGAATCTAGTAGCACGTAATCAACTATGTCTCCTCGGCGCTATTCCTTTCGAAATACCAAGCAGTATTGGTGCGAGCGGTTCCCGACCCAGGCGTTGTATATTCCGAGTGGAAGTAACCGCTTGTCATCGTGTAACCAGACTCTTTCGTCCTTCGGGACCCATGTCTTGGCCAAGGTTGTCAACGTTTCAAACGCGAGCGGGTAAAGCCGACCTTCTGAGAAAACGTTATTCGTCACAACCACCAAGTATCCTCCAACCTTCATGATCCCGTACACCTCATCAAAGATTTGCTTCTGAGCATCTAGGAATTCCTCGTAATCGCTAATGTTTCCAATATCCTCTGGATCTTCACTGTAGTTAGTGTCCAGTCCCTTCTGCTTCCGCTCGCGTTGCCGGAGGCTAGCACGTTTCAGCTGATTCCAGTAAGGGGGTGATGTGATACAGAAATCGACCTCCTGAACCTTGTTCTCATTCAATATCTCTTGCAAGCTACGGGAATTCCCTTGGAGTACTAGTTGCCGGGTTCCATCAGAGGGTGGAGCTTCTTCGAGCCTCGACCTGGCCATTGAGGCGTAGCGGGGATTGATCTCAACTCCGACCGCGTTTCGCCTTGCTGCTCTTGCTGCGAGAAGTGTGCTCCCGGTTCCTAGGAATGGGTCGAGGACCCACATGTTGGGTTTGGTGAAGAATTCCACAAACTCGCGGACAAGCGTCTCGGGAAAGCCGGCGGGATGAATGAGCTTCGTCCTATCTCGGGGCGGCGGGCTGTGTTTGAACCAAGACTTTGTGAACTTGATCCATTCTTTTCCCGAGAGATCGTTTAGTCGGTTTACTGGTCTGCGTTTCTTGCTAAGTTCGGCTTTGGACGACAAGAGTTTTATCGGCGTCCTCGCGATAGAAACTAGGTTTATTAACGGGTTTCCGGCTGCGGTACTTTTCACCTGTGGTAGGTCGGACCCTAAGCCGTCCCCGCTCCCGAGGTAGCTACTAATAATTGGTAAAGAAGCAAGACAAGGAGAAGGAACTCTCTTATGACGTATTCAAGCACGAACTTGTCCCCAAACACGTCCTGCTCAAGCCTGAAGAAGCGAAAGACATCCTAGGCCGTTATCATATCAAACCATTTCAGTTACCCTACATAAAATCGAGCGACCCTGCCGCGCGGACGATTGGCGCGAAACCCGGCGACATCATCAAGGTCATCCGGAAGAGCGCGACCGCGGGAGAATCCGACTTTTACAGATACGTTGTGGAAGATTTTTGAAAACAAAGCTCCCTGAGGGAAATTGAATGGCCGTAACAACCCAACAACTCTGGAACCTATCCAAAGAGTTCATCAAGGACAGCGGCCTGGTCCGCCAACACATCGATTCTTACAACGACTTCGTCGAGAGAGGACTTCAAGCCATCGTTGACGAGGTCGGAGAACTACCGATAGAAATCGGAGATTATCCACTAAGGATCAAACTTGGCAAGATAGAGATCGGAGCACCCCGAGTAATAGAAGTAGACGGCACAGAGAGGTCGATCTATCCCGCCGAAGCAAGAATTCGAAACCTAACCTACGCAGCGCCCCTCCACATGGAAATGATCCCCGTAATCGGGGAACGTGAAGGACAACCCGAAATGGTCTACATCGGAGACCTACCTGTCATGCTCAAATCAAAAATCTGCCTACTCTCCAAACTCTCGTCTGACGATCTAGTAGGCGTTGGCGAAGATCCGCTTGACCCCGGAGGCTACTTCATAGTAAATGGGTCAGAAAGGGTCATAGTTGCACTCGAAGACCTGGCTGCGAACCGTATACTCGTAGACATCGAACACACTGGTGTCAACCCAACCTACAAGGCCAAGATATTTTCCACAACAGTTGGTTTCCGAGCCCGAATTGAAGTCGCCCTGAAAAGCGATGCAGGAATCTACGTGACGATGCCCGGGATTCCGAGCGACATCCCCCTGATGATCCTGATGAGAGCTCTTGGCTTCGAGGAAGATGCGAAGATCGCAGAGCTAGTCAGCACTGATCCAGACATACAGGACGAGCTTGAAGCATCGTACGAAAAGTCATTGGAAGCTAACAATAGCCACGATGCCCTTCTCTATCTGGGTAACCGTCTAGCCCCTGGGCAGGTTGACGAGTACAGGCTGAAGAAAGCTGAGTCCGTCTTGGACCGAAACTTCCTACCGCACCTCGGCAGGCTACCGTCCGAACGAAGAGAAAAAGGCCTCTTCCTCACAGAAATCGCCGCTCGTATCATAGAGGTCAAGCTTGGAAGGAGAAGCCCCGATGACAAAGACCATTACGCAAACAAACGGTTGAAACTGGCCGGCTCACTCCTAGCGGAGCTTTTCCGAATATCCTTCCGAAACCTTACCCGCGATCTCAAGTATCAGCTTGAGAGGATAACTATCAGACGACACATAGAATTCTCGATCGCGAACGCCATACGGCCTGGAATAATCACCGAAAGAGTTCAGCATGCGATAGCAACGGGAAACTGGGTAAGGGGAAGAATCGGAGTAACGCAGCTATTAGATCGAACAAACTTCGTAAGCACGCTAAGTCATCTCAGAAGGCTGCAGTCACCCCTCAGCCGCAGTCAACCCAACCTCGAAGCTAGAGACCTTCACCCGACACATTATGGAAGGCTCTGCCCCGACGAGACCCCTGAAGGATCGAACTGCGGGCTTGTGAAGAACCTCGCCCTCTCCAGCAGCATCTCTGTTGGAGTCGAACCACGTGAAATGGTCGACAAACTGCGCAGAATGGGCGTGGTCATGATTGAGGAATCCGACAAGAAACTCAGAGCCACAGGGGGTAAGGCTATAGTCGATGGGATATTGGCCGGATATTCCAAAGATCCCGAAGCGCTTGCCCGAGAACTCAGAGAATACCGGCGTGAAGGAAAACTAAGCTCTGAGGTGAATGTCTCATTCCATCCTCCAGAAGCACAGGGAGGGCGCCCAGATTTGCATGTCAACTGTGACGCAGGAAGGGTCCGACGCCCATTGATCGTAGTTGACAGTGGCAGACCGCGGCTTACCGAGAATCATCTCATCCAACTCGAACAGGGACGAATCAACTGGCAGGATCTAGTAAGGTCAGGCGTCGTAGAGATGCTTGATGCAGACGAAGAAGAAAACGCTCTCATTGCGATGTATGAACATGACCTCCGAAAAGATCACACACATCTTGAAATCGCCCCATATGTAATGCTTGGAATTGCTGCGAGCCTAATCCCATTCCCCGAGCACAACCAGTCCCCCCGAAACGCATACGAATCAGCAATGGCAAAACAAGCCCTAGGCGTATTTTCGACCAACTTCTTCACGAGAGTGGACTCGCGATCCCACCTCTTGCATTATCCACAGACACCGATTGTCCAGACGAAGCCCATGGAAGTCTTCAACTATCTCGAACGTCCCTCCGGACAAAACGTCGTCGTAGCCATTCTATCCTTCCAAGGCTACAACATGGAAGACGCAATCATAATCAACAAGTCCTCCGTTGATAGAGGCCTCTTCCGCTCTACATTTTACCGAATTTACGAGGCTGAAAGCAGACAGTACCTAGGAGGACTACGCGACAAGTTCGAAATTCCAGAAGCAGGAATCAGAGGATACCGCGGCGACCGCTACTACCGACTCATCGAGGAAGACGGAATCATCTCCCCTGAAGCAGAAGCCACCGGCAATACCGTTCTCGTAGGAAGAACAAGCCCACCGAGATTCATGGAAGAATACCGAGAGTTCGAAGCAAAAGGCCCAACGAAACGAGACTCTTCAGTAACGATGAGACCCTCAGAACAAGGAACCATAGACCAAGTGTTCGTTACCGAATCCATCGAAGGAAGCAAGCTCGTCAAGGTCAAAGTAAGAGACCTCCGCGTCCCCGAACTAGGCGACAAGTTCGCGTCACGCCATGGACAAAAAGGAGTAATCGGGCTCCTTGTACCCCAAGAAGACATGCCTTTCACAGTCGACGGGGTCGTCCCCGACGTTATCATCAATCCCCACGCCATACCCTCGAGGATGACCATCGGACAGTTCGTAGAAACACTTGGCGGAAAACTAGCATCGCAAATGGGAGAGATAATGGACGGAACAGCCTTCGAAAACATTGGACCCCAAGCCATAGGCGACATGTTGTCCAAGCTCGGCTTCCAGAAGAGCGGACGAGAACCCCTCTACAACGGGATTACCGGGGAACGGCTCGCCGCAGAACTGTTCATCGGAGTCGTCTACTACCAGAAACTCCATCACATGGTCGCCGACAAGATGCATGCCCGAGCCAGAGGCCAAGTCCAGATGCTCACCCGCCAACCTACTGAAGGCAGAGCCAGAGGAGGAGGATTACGATTCGGAGAAATGGAGCGAGACTGCCTCATCGGACACGGAGCATCAGCCCTACTCCGCGACCGTCTGCTAGAAGAATCTGACAAGTACATAGCCTACGTCTGCGAGACATGTGGCACTATCGCCTATCACGATATCAAACAGAACAAGTACATCTGCCGGATCGACGCTGAGAAAGCTGTCATCTCTCCAGTGGCGATATCCTACGCGTTCAAACTTCTAGTTCAAGAGCTCATGGCTCTTGGAATCGCACCCCGACTGAATCTAGAGGAGAGGGCATAACCATGGCACTCGCAACAATGGAAGAAGCTCAAAAGATCATCCAGAGCATACGATTCACTCTATTATCGCCATCAGAACTTCGAAAGCTATCCGCCGTGGAAGTTCAAGCCGCGGACACATACGATGAGGACGGAGTCCCCATTGTGTCAGGGTTAATGGACGGCCGACTCGGGACCCTCGAACCCCGTCAAAAATGCAAGACCTGCGGCAACACTGCCTCAGCATGCCCAGGACACTTTGGCCACATAGAACTCGCTGAACCCGTTATCCACGTGAGCTTTGCCAAGCTCATTCACCGTCTTCTCTCAATTACGTGCAGAAACTGCGGCAGAATACTTCTAAGCGAAGAGAAGATCGAGAAATTCAGAGTACGTCACGCAGACCTCAAACAACGACTCAACACTGTCCCAGACGCTTTCCTAGACGAGATCATCAAGGACGCCAAGAAAGCCCAGCAGTGTCCTCACTGCGGACAGAAACAATACCCGATCGAGCATGGCAAACCAACTACATTCCACGAGATCGTAGCTGAAGGAGGCGCAGTACGCCTAACACCAAGCACGGTCCGCGAAAGGCTTGAGAGAATTCCTGACGATGACCTGATACTTCTCGGAATGGACCCTAAGGCGGCTAGGCCGGAGTGGGCTGTCCTACAGGTCATGCCTGTTCCTCCCGTCTCGGTACGGCCTTCCATAACTCTTGAGTCCGGCATAAGGTCGGAAGACGATCTGACCCACAAACTCGTCGACATCATAAGGATCAACCAGAAACTGCGCGAAGCCCTTGAATCAGGGGTTCCGATCAACATCATCCAGGAACTGCATGAACTCCTCCAGTATCATGTAACCACCTACTTTGACAACGAAGTCTCAGGTCTCCCACCAGCGAGACACCGATCAGGAAGAGCACTGAAGACCCTTGTTCAGCGATTGAAAGGAAAGGAAGGAAGATTCAGAGGTAACCTGTCAGGTAAGAGAGTTGACTTCTCAGCCCGAACAGTCGTGTCCCCGGACCCGAACCTAGACATCAACGAGGTAGGAGTACCGCTCGATGTTGCAAGCCGACTGACGATCCCAGAGAAGGCCACCGATTACAATCTCGACGAGATGAAGAGACTCATTGCTAACGGCCCTGACACCTATCCTGGATCACTGTATATCGTTCGTCCCGATGGACGAAGAGTCCGACTCGAATTCGTCACAGACAGGAAAGTTGTGGCAGAAGCCCTGCAGCCAGGTTTCGTCGTCGAGAGACATCTCAGAGACGGTGACATTGTGCTCTTCAATCGGCAACCCAGCCTTCACAGAATGTCCATAATGGCACACCGAGTAAGGGTGCTTCCGTACAAAACCTTCAGACTCAACCCGACCGTATGCCCCCCTTACAACGCGGACTTTGACGGTGACGAGATGAACTTGCATGTCCCGCAAGGAGAAGAAGCCCGAACGGAAGCGCGTCTGCTCATGCAGGTGCAAGACCAGATTCTCTCTCCAAGATACGGCGGGCCGATCATTGGAGCAATTCGGGACTCACTGACCGCCGCTTTCCTCCTCACTCAGAAATCGACGCTTCTAGATCGCCCAACTGTCTCGAAGCTTCTAGCGGCCGCTGGCTTCGAAGGACCCATGCCAGAACCCGCAGTGACAAAGCCCGAAGAGAAATGGACCGGGAAGCAGATTTTCAGCATTGTACTCCCGAAAGGCTTCAACTTCGTTTCGAAATCCAACCTTTCAAGCTACTACAAGTGCGCCGATTGCGACAAGGGCGTCCTCCACGACTGCCCCTACGATGCCTTCATCGTGATCAAGGACGGCGTTCTAGAACAAGGAGTAATCGACAAGGCTTCCATCGGCGCTGAAAAATCAGAGAGCCTCTTCCACCGCATAGTCAAAGACTACGGAGCCGAGGAGGCAAGGACGTTTCTCAATGCGGTCACAAAGCTTCTCGATCGGTACATGGTGCTTCGAGGCTTCACCTACGCGTTCGACGAACTGGAAATCCCTCCAGCGACTAAGGACAAGATCGCGAAAGCCATCGCCAAGGCGGAAGAAAAGGTCAACGAATACATCGACAGCTACCGCAAGGCAACCCTGGAACGATTGCCAGGGCAGTCATTGGAGGAATCATTGGAGCTCTACATTATGAACGAGCTCTCGAGAGCTCGAGATGTAGCCGGCGACTTCGCCGACCAATACTTCCAGATGGACAACAGCGGCGTGATCATGAGCAGGGCCGGAGCTCGAGGCTCAACACTCAACATATCCCAGATGACCGCAAGCGTCGGCCAACAATCGATCCGCGGAAAGAGAATTCTTCGGGGATATCGCGGCAGAGCATTATCCTTCTTCAAATCCGGAGACGCCGGAGCAGCGGCTCGAGGATTCGTCTACAACTCCTACCGGGACGGGCTTGAACCCATCGAGTTCTTCTTCCATGCAATGGGAGGAAGAGAAGGGCTGGTAGACACAGCTGTAAGAACCCAACAAAGCGGATACATGCAACGACGCTTAATCAACGCCCTGGAACATCTCAGAGTAGAATACGATTCGACCGTCAGGGATTCCCGCGGCAACATAATCCAAATCCGCTACGGAGAAGACGGTGTCGACACGGCGAAGAGCGATCACGGGAAGGCTGTCAACATTGATCGACTGATAGAACGCATCCGGCTTACAATGAAAAAGGGGACCGCCGCGACCAAGGAATACGTTGAGGATGAGGTCGACAAGGCGAACAGTACTCTCTCACCCTTGATACTCAACAAGCTACGGCAGAGCCTGGTAAACGCGAAGCTGCCCAAGCCGGCGGTAGATGAGACCGTATTGGAGGCTATAGAGAATTACAAGCGTGCTCTGGTGGAGCCCGGCGAAGCTGCAGGAATAGTCTCCGCCCAATCCATCGGCGAACCCGGTACACAGATGACGCTTCGAACCTTCCACTTCGCAGGAGTCCGAGAACAAAACGTCACTCTAGGACTTCCAAGACTCATAGAGATCGTGGACGCGCGCAAGATCCCCTCCACTCCAAACATGACCGTCTACCTGGACGCGAAGCACCGAGCTAGCAGAGAGAAGGCTCAGGAAGTAGCCACACTTCTTACCCACGCTACGTTAGGGGACATTGCCAGCACATTCGAGTCCGACGTCACACGGATGAGGGTCGATGTAAAACTAAACCCGCAAGCTATGAGAGAAAGAGAGATCACAGTCCAAGACGTACGGGATGCAGTGAAGCCGCCGAACTGCGAGGTCAAAGTCGAAGGATACCACGTGGAGATCAGATCGAAAGAACTTGAGATCCCTCAGTTCAGACGATTGACCGGCAAACTACTCGTCTATCACGTCAAAGGCTTGCCAGCTGTCAGAAGAGCTCTCGTTATCGAGGAGAAGGGTGAATGGATCGTCAGAACCGAGGGATCGAGCCTCGCCTTGGCCTTCGAAGTCCCGGGTGTTGACACAAGCCGAACAGTCAGCAACAACATCAACGAGACGGCCGTCGTTCTCGGGATCGAGGCAGCCCGCAACGTAATAATCAAAGAAGCCCTAGGGGTATTGGAGGAACAAGGACTCGATGTGGACATTCGACACGTGATGCTCGTAGCCGACATGATGACCTCGTCAGGCGAAGTTCTCCAGGTCGGACGCCATGGTGTCAGTGGAGAGAAGGCAAGCACACTTGCCAAGGCAGCCTTCGAGATCACAATTCCGACCATCGTAGACGCGGCGGTGAAAGGAATCGTAGACACTCTCAGGGGCGTTGCGGAGAACGTGATCGTCGGTCAACAAGTACCAATGGGAACAGGACTGATAGAGGTCTCGATGTCAATGTCGCGGAAGGGGAGTAAGTAGACACAGTTGGACGTGAACAAGCAGATTCGTATGGCCGTCAAGACCGGCAAGGTCGAGTTCGGAAGCAAAGTCGCACTTTCCAGCGCTTCCCTCGGAAGAGCTAAACTTTTGATCCTTGCAAGTAATTGTCCAGTCGATTTTCGCGAGAACATCGTCTATGACGCGGAACAGTCAGAGGTTCCAGTCTATGTTTTTCAGGGCAGCAGCCTCGACCTAGGTGCACTCTGCGAGAAACCTTTCCCTGTCGCATCAATGGTCGTTAGAGAACCTGGTGATTCTGAGGTCCTGAAGCTGGCTGAGAACAAGTGATGCTTCAGCCCAAGATCAAGTTAACCAGTGAAGAGATGAAGTACATGGCTCTCTTCGAGAGCACCACAGGAGCGACCACACAGGACTGCGTGATCGACGAGAAATTGGGACGGATCATCTTCGTAGCAAAGCCAGGCGACATGGGACTTGCTATCGGCAAGGGCGGGAAAAACATCAACCAGTTGCGCCGCATGACAAGCCGGCAGATCGAGGTAGTGGAGTATGCGGAGACTCCCGAAGGCTTAATCCGGAATAGCTTATCGCCAGCGAGGATCAAGGAGATCCGGGTAACAGAAAGGCCGGACAAGAAGATCGTAGTCGTTGAAGTAGACGCCCAGGACAAGGCGATCGCGATTGGGAAAAACGGCCGGACCATCGACAAGACACGTCTGCTTGTGAAGAGATACTTCGACATCGACCACGTGGTCGTCCAGTAAACCAGGGATTCTCGAACTATTTTCAGCATCGGTAATCTCGGGATACTTTCGGGGTACTCCGTTTCTCCCTCTCATGCGGCGCGAGGGTCGGTCGCTAAGACCCCCTATTTTCTAAAAACCATTTCCTGTCTGGCACTGATAACAGGCGAGCCAAGGTGATCAGGGCGTAAATCCGGTTCGGATGGCCTGGCAGAGCAGACGACAATTCCGAACGAATTTCGGGAGAGTTCATGGAGGGTTTCCAGAATCGAGATCAGGGCTGATAATGGGGGATTTCTTTTTCCGATTGGTTGGCGTCAATCTAAAAAGCAACCCAGCGACCCCGCTATCGTCCAGTACACGGTGGATGAATGGCTAAAGCATCTAGAGGGCTGTTCGCAGCCCAGAAGCTCCGGAAGAGGCGTAAAGAGTTCAGGTGGGCCTATGCGCCGTACAAGCGACGAATGCTGGGCTTGGACTACAAGTCAGACCCCCTCCAAGGAGCGCCACAAGGAAAGGCCATTGTCCTAGAGAAGGTCGGCGTAGAATGCCGACAACCAAACAGCGCCGTCCGCAAATGCGTCAGAGCCCAGATCATAAAGAACGGAAAGACCGTCACCGCGTTTCTCCCAGGCGACGGAGCGCTAAACTTCATCGACGAACACGATGAGGTCGAGATCGAGGGCATCGGTGGTGCGGAAGGTAAAGCGTACGGCGACCTTCCAGGAACCCGTTACCGCGTCTTCACAGTCAACGGTGTCAGCCTTGACGCGCTGTTGAAGGGGAAGAAAGAGAAACCCCGCCGCTAGTCTCATTGATAAAGAAGGATTACAGGCATCGTCTATCTCCGTTAGACTTGTCCGTGTAGGTTCGGTACCAATTCACTTATCTTTTTGAGTAAGAAATGTCCAAACGGCTTTAGTAACCATCGCTAATACGCTGAGAATTCCCGGAGACATGAAAACAAAATGGCACTCGTATGGGGCGCAGTATGCACCGACTGCCAAATACTCGCAGTAGAGAACTGCCCCCACTGCA
>VBBT01000105.1 GCA_005881695.1 Candidatus Bathyarchaeota archaeon
TGTACGCTACAAGGCATCCTCTCGGTTTCAGAACCTTCTGCGAAAGGCCGCCGAGATCGTCCCAGGCCTGAAGGTCAGTGTAGGGCGGGTCAGTCAGAACAAGGTCGATAGAACTCTCCTGCAAAACCCCTTGACGAAAGTCTTTGTCAAGAATTCTAACCCAAGTAGGACCCGGGTTTACTGGGCGAATGCTTTTCCTATCGTTCTCGGTTCTAACAGCAAGGTAGGCCGCGCCTATGGTTTTGGAACCATTCCGCAGTTTCTCTTTCAGGTCCTTCGGAGCTTCTCTGACAAGTGTCATCCCACGATGGTAGGTTGTTGGTGAAACTCCGATCCGCTTGGCAACAATATCCCTTGCCTGGCCCCTAAGTTCATTTGAACTGAGGTTCTTGCCGCTCCTTTCCCGCTTCCCTGCGAGTTCCGCTTCCATTTCAAGGAGAGGCAGGGAAAGCTCGATCTTCTCAAATTGGTTGAGATGCCTTCGAACAATGTTCGTTTCGATCACGAACAGCCTTTCCTGCAAGGGATCGTCGAAGCTGCGAACATTCACCACTAGGTCGATTTCCAGTTGCTCACAGACACCTGCTCTCTGATGCCCATCTAGGATGGTAGCGTCTGTGCTAACATCGACCGGCTGGTAGAGTTCGTGCTTCTGAATAGAATCTTTCAGCGCTCTATAATCAGGTTCCGAAAATGGCAGTAGCTTCCGGTACTCCGGGTTTACGTGTAGACGCTTGCCCGGAAGGACCTTGCTGAGACGGCCAGTCGCGATTATGCGGTGGAGCTCAACGAATCCTTTCTCGAAGCCAAAATATCTCTCATGGAACGTGTGAAGAAGAAAAATTTCACCCACGTTGACGGTGCAACCCGGCGGCCGCACCAACTAGACCACTCACCGCACACGGAAGAAATAGTCACTACGGCATTTGAGACCACGAAGCAACTTTTGAGACATGTGCATGTGTTCCCCTGATAATTAGCAGGCGGGTTACCAGTTCCAAATTCTCAATTATGTTCAACCAACTTAGCTGCTTCGCGTTCAACTGTGTCCGCGTCCGAAGCCGAGTTGAAAGTAAGCGTGACTCTTCCGTATCCCAAGAGTCCCGTGTCGAGTAGGAGAGTAACGTCGCTCGTCCGCGAGACCTTCTTAGGGTCCATCATGACGAGGTCTTTTCCCGGTTGTTCGAGGACAAGATGATTCGGCTCAAACTTCACGAGGCACTTGCCTTTGACTTCAAGCCGTCCCCGATCGTTATGGCTCAAAATCGTCGCCCAAATTCCCCCATCTCTTTCAGGTGACTCGTTCTCGCTCCTGAGTTTTAGTGATTTCCGGAATTTCTTAAGATCCAGCCAAAAGTCAAGCCACGGGTCGGGGGGAGAAATATAGTCTCCAATGAGCACAAGTGGAACGCCGAGTGCGAAGCTAGCTATAGCGACTACAATGCCAATGGCAAAAAAGCGACCCGCTTCCGGCGACGGGTTGGAAAATGACCAAAGATAGAGATACTCGGTTAGTAGGAGCCACACCGCCACCAGGCTTACACCGGTTAGCCTGAGAATTCTTGCGAATAACAGAGAGAAGTGCGCCCACCTTAACTGCCATCTTCACGTAGAATGAGTTAAACCTGGAACTTGGGTGTTTCCTAATTTCCTTTTAGCCGTGTTCGTTCATATTGGAGCTCGAGCCGGTTTGACTGTTATTGGCGAGTCAAGAAGATGCGTCTATTATCGAAGTGCTAGGGAGGTTGCTGGGCAGTGTGGCATCTCCAGGTTTGACTTGAAGAGGGTTTCTTGGGTGTGGCCGGATCAGTCCGACACATGCCGCTTCCTCGGCCGTAACCACGAGGTCTTGCTTCTTCCAAAAGCCCTGGCGGGAAGACTGCAACCCCCTGAGTGGGGGCCTCTCATAGCCGCATCGATAATCCTCTCCAGTTCGGCCGGGAAAATGATAAAACGGGAAGCGCTAACATGGTTGGTCCTTCCGGCCGTTCTAATCGGCGTAATTCTCACGGCTGTCGCTCTCAGTTTTCTCAAAGAGCCATGGACACCGGGCTTTCTCGACGCTGCGGGCGCAATCTCATTCGCCTTCCTTGTCTTCCTGTTTGCCCCTGCCCTGAAGAAGAGATCGCTCTTCGTCGATAGGCTCGCTGCGGCGGTTGTGGGCAGGGATAACTTCCTCCGGGTGCTTCAGAAGATAGATGCGATGGGTCTGAAAGATGTTGAGCGATTGAAGGGGGGCGGCTTACGGAGAAGGTTCAAGCCGAGCATTACCGAAAGGATTGACAACCTTCAACGAATCATGGCCCGATTGAGAAGTAACTGATGCTTTTTCTGTGTGTGCGTACCAACTAGACCGTTGCGACGTCCCAGCGTTTGTTCTGAGGGACTTTTCCCAGGGCTGTCGACTATTTATCCGGAGCCGGAGAAAACGAGAGGCGAGAATGATGAGCCCTTCTCACATGGATGGGAAAACGACAGTTCGGGAACTCATGGAGAGCGTCGCAAGATTCAGAGACAGTAGAGATTGGAAAAAATATGATACTCCTCGAAACCTGGCTGGCTCGATTTGCATTGAGGCCGCAGAACTCCTCGAGCATTTTCAATGGAAAACAGACGAGCAGGCTGCAGAAATGTTGAGAAACCCAGAAGAACTGGTGAAGATTTCCAACGAGCTGGCGGATGTCATCATCTACTGTTTGGGTTTCTCAGAAATCTTGGGTATTGATGTTTCCAACGCCGTTCAGATAAAGCTCCAGAAAAACGCTGTGAAATATCCGGTCCTAAAGAGGTCGCAGGGCAGAGGGACCATTGGAGAGAGATTCTCGAAAAAAGGACCGCCGACCTAGCACGTCCTCCTTTCGGAGATCGAGTATCTCACTGACGTGGTGTGCTAGTTTTATGCGAGTTTGTATGTACGACTGTCCGGCCTGACCGCTCTCCCAAGCCAGTAAGATATCAAGGGTGGATACCACAAGTAGAGCCTTATCGGGACGCCCAGCAATGTCCACTCCCAGAACTCGGGAGCGACAGAAATCAGTGTCAGCACCGCGAGGATAGCCATTCGGTTCCGTCCGTTCCGGAATAGTGTAACGAGTTCAGGAGCCACCAACTTCTTCTCCTCCAAACTGATAACGTGAGCAAAAGTAGCCAAGATCACTAGGATTCCTCCGAGGTCGAGCGCGAAGAGTGTGGAAGAATAGTTCTGGATCATGGATACCTGATCCGAAGTTAGACCGGGAGCTACCACCTCAACACCGTTTAGCAGGTATGGAACAATCGCAACCAGCAAGAGTAGTCCCACATTGAGGAATGTGACTGTTCTGGTCTCGACTGGCAATACGGACATGTATGTCGTGTAGATCATCCAGGCCGTGATTAGCACAAAGAACGTGTACGCGAATGCGAGTATGTGGGTTGTTATCTCTGCGTTGCTCTTCGGAGGATTCGCTATTAGGGCGATTGAGCCAATTGAAAGCGAGAGCCCGAAAATCAGGTCGGCGAGTGTCTCGATTCGGGGGCGTGGATGTGCTCCAGCACTGGGCTGTTGCATCGCCCGCCCTCAAGAAATAGCGCTATTTGGTCTTTCGGAGGCGCAACTTTCATAGTCTCGCATCATCACCGTTTGACCGCGGTCTTATGGTCTCAACGGGCGTCGGGGAACTGGATCAGCTCCTCAAAGACGGCTACCCCGACAAATCAGCCATTTTAGTGGTTGGACCACCGGGTATTGGAAAAGAGGCTCTGGGCTACTGGTTCACGCAAGCCGGACTTTCACAGGGCGACTTTTGCCTCTACGTAACAAGATTAGCAGTCTGCGAGGTCGTACAGGATGTCAAGGCCTTCGGCGCCGAGATCAAGGGTCCCACTGTCTGGTTTGCGAGAGAAGGTGGTCAAGGAAAGGTCGACATTAACGATCTTCCTGGTTTATCCTTCAGTATCAAAGAGACATTGAAGCAGAATGGAGAGAAACCGACGAGAATCGTAACGGATATTCTGTCTTCGCTACTCATGCTGAATTCGCCCGAAACAATCTATCGGTTTCTGTCTCAACTCCTCTCCGAAGTAAAACAGTACAACGCTGTGGTACTGGCCAGTCTGGAGGAAGGAATGCACCAGCCCCAGGTCTTGGCCGCAATGGAACAATTATTCGACGGAGTTTTGGAGCTTCGCCTGTACGAAGAAGGATTGAGAATCCGTCCACTTTTACGGATTTTGAAGATGCGAGGACTGCCCCCTGACCCATCTTACTTCAACTTCTCCTTCGCCCATCATAAAATGGAGATAACCCCACATGCTAGATGACTTCGCGATTCTCTTCCTCGCTCTCTGGTTCATAGTGGTCGCCATCTTTGGGTATTCAGCGTACTGGGCATTTGCCCTAAGGCGTGTCCTGATGCAACATCTCTACCGGAGACAGGCATCATGGGTCGGTTGGATGGCCATCTACTTCGTCGCGATCTCCACTTTCTTGACCCTGGCCCTTTCGTTCAACGTGAACTTGCTTCCCGTCAACATCCTTGGAGGACTGTTGATCTCTTCGGGATTCATAGTATTATTCTTCTGGATAGATTCCACGATTCGAGTCGCGCGAAGATCAGATCCCCTTTACAGGGATAGTGGACGATGGAGCAAGCTCCGATACCTTTGGGGAATCGCAACCATAGGAGGGGCTATCGGAGCTTTAGTAGACTCGATATTCTCTGGTTTCACCACAGTCGCTCCGTTCAGCGGAGCGCTGCTCTTCGGAGCGATAACGCTCTTGCTGAGTGCAAAACGGTCTGGTGACCCCACTCTAAGAGTGCATTTGAAATGGATGGGCTTGTGCATCTTCATACTTTGGCTCGGGAACCAGATTATTGGTCCGCTCTTCAATATCATCACCGACGCGTACCTGGTGGAGACAATCGCCCTCGCTCTCGTCGGCTTGAGCGCATACTCGCTTTATAGGAGCGCCCGATCACTCGCTCCTATCGGCCGCCTCTCGCGGATTGAGGCTGCTGGTCTTGGACCTGGGCCGGTCGCGGCTGGATCTCAGTAAGGTGCGCTCGGCTTCGGATACGCCAGCCGAAGTTCCTTTGAACTCCGATGTTGCTGTGGACTTGTATCCAGTCAGGATTCTGCGTTCGTCTGCCGAGAGGGTCTGAGGAGAGGCTGCACCTATAGTCGCCAGCCAGTCGTGGTCAGCCAAAACGCTTGTGGTCGAGTCGACGGGCTGCAATAGGGTTGCGACTGTTTCAACGCCGCTCTCGTCGCTTGGGAGGTCAAGGGTGTTGTCGGATTCTTCGGCCGTCTTTCCTATCCATCTTCCGAAGGAATAGCCGATCCAGTAGATGATCTTTGTCGGGGTTATTCTGATTAGCCTATACTTGTACAGTTTACGCTCGTCTGGAAGTCCTTTTCCCCGGGCGTAGAAGGAGAGCATTCCTGGGTATTTCTTTGTGAACCCAATCATCTTTGGCCCAACTGAAAGGATTGAGACCAGCGTTCGGCCAATTGTGAATATCTTCGCCTTGCCTTGAATCATGGCCCCGCAAGCCTCTGTAGTAACTTTCCCATTATCAACGATGAATGAGACAGTCGGGTTTGCCTTCAGGATCTTGAATTTTGCCGCACTTACAGGCGTCATGAAGTAGAGCTTGTAATCCGAATAGTGAAACGCGACGGGATAGCTGTAAAGCTCCTCGCTCTTGGAGAGGACAGAGAGGTATCCGATCTTGCTGCTCTCGAGGAGATCAACGACTTGATCTGGGACCTGAGACGACTCTAGCTTCGGACGTTTCATTTCTCCAAGGTCTGCCCGTAAACTTCCTCCGTCGCATAAACTTCGAGGCCTGTGTTCTTGATCACATATGGTCGGGGGGTCGTGTCGACCTTGGAACCACGCATCTTCAACACTTGTAACGTGCGGACTCCCTTCCGAAGAATCCTCAACAGTATCACTCCTTCAGCAAGATACTCTTCCGGCTGCAATACCCTGTCTTCTCCCGTAGTCGGAAGTTCACTCGTCAAAAGACAGGTCGTGCCGGTTGACTGCAACACCTCAACGATATCAAGGACAGCTGGCCGTCGCTCTTCGATCTGCGGAAACCGAAATACGAGGTCCGAGATCGAATCTACAACCACCCTCTTGGGTGAGAGCTTGTCGATTCCCTCCTGGACGAGATCGATGAGATTGACGAGGCCGAGTTCTCTCCCGCCGACCGGGATTCTTCCGACCTTGGCCTGTTCTGGGATTCGTCTTACTTCTGTCGCGTCAACGTACGCAAACTTGCCTTCCCTCTCCAGTTTGGAGAAGTCCATTCCCAGGCTCATCATTTCCGCGTTGAAGCGGGTTTTCGGCTCGTTCATGCCGATGTAGACGCCCTTTTCCCCCTGCCCGGTGACTCCGTTGTGCAAGAACTGGGAGACCATGATGGTCTTACCTGTTCCAGGTTCGCCGAGAACTAGGACCACCTTACCTTCTGGAAACCCTCCATCAAGGAGGGCGTCCAGACCCGCAATCCCGGAGCTCACTCTGCGGGCGAGAACCTGGGTTCCTGCCTTCTGAGACTGTAGAGACATACGAGCCGTCTTCTCAGATCGACCTTTATGGATTCTGTCGAACAGCCCCGGTTGTATTATCGAACGGGAATCGCTCTGATGCGTGATTGCCTTCGCTTGAGAATCAGAAAAGAAGTGACGAGGATTATCACACCTACCTGTAGCAGTGACCCTGCAATGAAGGTGAGTGACGCGAGGGTTGGACCCGCGTCCGCCAGAGAATAGTGTTCCGGTTGCGGGAGAGAAACAGCCAGAGTTACGATTGAGAGAACGAGGGCGGGGAGGTATGCCTTATCGCGGCCTGTTGCCACTCCAATAGCTACGAGCAAATAGAGTAACCAACCAGCAAGGATCGAGTAGAATAGCCAGAAAGGGACCATGAGCACGTATAGCTGTACCAGTAGAGCCACTCCGAGGATCACCGAGGCGTAGATGAGCCAATCGGCTCCGCGTCTTAGACGCTTCAGCTTCCTATCGATTGATTTCAGACAGTCGAACACCAGGCTAGATAATCAACTGTTTGGTTGCTGATATCTCGTACTTCTATCTCCTCGTGGCCATTTTCGGGTCAAGAGGGTTTTTCGCATTCACCCGCGGAATTCCTTGCATTCGCAGCGGTAGTCGAAGCTTGAATACGAACACCGGAGAGAATGAATCGACTTCGCATGACCACAGTTAGTGCAATACTGCTGGCCCCCAACTTGAGCCACAGGCTCACTCGATGGACATACTTTGTGGACCATTCTATCCTCGCTCTTGCCTTTTCCAACCCTGGTCCTGACTACTATCACCTCTTCCTCAGGTATCCGGATCGGCTTGTGACACCGCGGACAGAGATTACTGCTCAATCCTAAACCTCGACCGACAGATTTTCAGAATGCCTAAGACTTTGTTGTCATTTGCGGAAGAACCTTTCCTGATCTTGCTTTGTAGGCCGGCACTCCAACTCCGACTGCGATCATGGGGCTCTTCGCGTTAGCATGTGGTGAGAAGAACTCTGTGACGGCATCGTCGAAGAAGGTCGATCCAGAGGCTCCGATTCCTACTGCATAAGAGGAGAGGTAGATCTTTCCTGCCCGGACCCCGGCTTCAAACTGGGCGGCTCGATAGCCTCTGTTGCCGAGAGATTTGAGAACAGAGTTGAGGTTTGTCAATAGAAAGAATACGACGCTGGCATCGCTAAAGAGCTGTTGTCCGAGACAGAGATAGCCCGACATGGAGCGATTCTTGAGAACCCTCAGTTGTTCGACCGAGTTTGTGTTTGCATCGTAAAAGTAGGATCCCGGAGCGAGTCCTTGGACGTCATTTGCTATGAAGTAGAAATCAATCAGCGTCTCATTATCTGGAAGAAAGTCAAAAGGAATTTTGGTGGCAGAAGCCCGGATGATCGTGGAGAGACGATCGAAGGAGATAGGATCTCGGGCGAATTTTCGGGTCGACCCTCGAAGCAGAATCACTTCATCCAGGCGTGCGGACAAGTCTTCTTCCGACTCTCGCAATGGAAAGGCTGACGTAGTTAGTGGAACTGTTCGTTTGAATGGCCCTAGACTCCTCTTCCACGATTCGGTCTCCAACTTGGTCTTTAGTTGGGAGGCCTCGTTGGTGTCCCATATTATCGGATAGTCAACTTCCTCCTTTGATAGCCGGTTGACCTCTAGGGCAAGGCTCGGAACCGATGTATCCATCCTTGGAGCTCTTTCACCAGGGCCAGCGCCGACAACTGCGAGGGCTACAGTTGCTTCTTTCTTTGGCTCCAAACCCAGAAGCCGGTCGACCTCGGAATCGACGAAGCCCAGTACAACTTTGGTAGAAAGGCCGGCTGAGTTAGAGGTAGCGAGAAGGTTGGCGGCGATAACTCCTGAGTCCCAGAACCAGTGACGATAGGATCTGGCTTCATACTTCCATGCGTTCCTCCATGCCAGTGATGTGAATGCGAAGGTGAACGGAGCAGACAAGCTATCAGGGCTACCCGCATAATCCAGCTCGGCTCGATAGTCTCCTTCTCGCAATTTCGCTAGCGAGAAGTGTAGAGGGTTGAAGTGGTACACTCCTGCCTCTAAGCCCGGGATACGTCCGGAGATCACGTAGAGTTCGATGGGATAGAGCGCGCCGGTTGCGGAGGCTGCCCGCATGTAGTAGAATTCCTTGCCAAATCTCATTTTTCGTGTGAGTCCCGCAGAGAAGAAGAGAAGCTCGGAGAGCAGCCCTGTGTCGATCTGCTTGGTGCCTGCATCCTCATTCTCGCCTTTAATCGCCTTGACAGAGGTTTTTTCAGGGCGAGGAAAGTTGCGTGGAAGGGCGATAGAAGGGAGATTCTTGTATTCTTTGAATTGAGCTGGTTTGTTGTCCCAGTCGAGGTAGTGGGCGGACGCTCCGATTCTGACTTCGGAGTGCTTCGTAGCCTCATGGTAGGTTAGAGCTGAACTGAAGTCATTGCCGGCCATTAGAGCGATTCTTGCCATCTCTCGTAATTAGTCTTCTCGAGTCACTGTGAAGCGCTCTTGGCGATTTTGGGGAATTTCGAGTCGGAGGCGGAATGAATTTATTCGCGACAAGGGACCCTCTATATTGGGTCGAGAAGGTAGCTTGGCGAAGTATGCTGACATTGCGGTAAAGGGTTCAGTCGAGAATATTCAGAACCTGGCCCTTCAAGCTTTCACGTCAAACGGGTTCACAATCCAATGGGATGGTCCGACGAAAGGAAAGGCGGAGAAGGGAAGCAAGGGAGCCAACATACTCCTTGGGGCGATGGCTCAACATCATACCGTGACGTTCGAGATATACCCCGCCACCGAGGGTGGAACCCTCAGACCAATCAAGGTGGGTTCAGGAGCCGCAGGAGGACTCCTCGGAATGAGAAAGGTCAACAAGCAATTCGACCAGTTGACAGACACACTCTCCACTTGGTTCAAACAGCAAGGCCTCTTGCTCAACGTCAAGAAAGAATAGACAGAACCCACTTCTTCGCGAGGTGGAGTTTCAACGTCTTACCTAGATCCCTGTGCATAAATAGAATCCAACTTCCGAATTGTCAAACGGACAAATATGCCGCGCGGGAAATCAGTCTCGTCTAGTAATAACGTATCTCAGCTTAGCAAGCTGTACAACGATTACTGGGAATTCATCCTCAAAGAATATCCTCTCAGCGCAACCTATCTCGGGGACCATCGATATGATAGTTCCCTAGAAGACGCCTCGGAGGACGCTTTCCATCGTCGAGTCGGTCAGTCCAAGAAATATCTCGAACGGTTGAGGAGTATCAAGAAACCATCCTCAAAACCAGATCTGCTGAACTACGAACTCTTCGAACGTGAACTAAAAGACAACCTAGAAGCAGCGAAGTTCCGTCCTTATCTCACGCCTATGACGCAGCAGTCCGGACTGCAAATCGACATTCCCGAGCTAGTCACGTATCATCCATTCGGGTCGCTCTCGGATTTCGAGAATTTTTCTGGCCGTCTTCGAGCCTTTCCCCGACTTGTAGACCAAGTCATTCAGAGCATGCGAAGCGGAATACGGGCTAAGATTGTTCTTGCGAAGGTGACTGCGGAAAAGATCATTCCTCAATTGGAAGCTAACGTTGTCCGAGACCCTAAGAAGCTCGATCTCTACAAGTCAGTTGAGAACTTTCCACCGGGAATCGATTCAGGCGAGGCACATCGGATAAAGAGCGACGTTGACGATGCGATCCAGCAGTCAGTCGTTCCGGCTTTTGAGAAGCTCCTCGCCTTCTTCAGAGAAGAGTATCTCCTAGCATGCCGAACCGATGTTGGTGCCTGGTCTCTCCCCGATGGGAACGAGCGGTATGCATACATGGTGAAGCATTACACTACTACCAACCTGTCACCATATGAGATTCACGATCTGGGTCTCAAGGAGCTTTCACGTGTTCACAGGGAAATGCGTGCGATTGTAGACCAGATCGGATTCAAGGGGTCCTTGCAAGATTTCATCTCATCTCTCAGACGGGACAGATCGCTCTACAATACCTCAGCAACCGAGCTTCTAGAAGGATTCAAGAAAATTCTCCTAAGCATGGATGAGAAGCTTCCCTTATTGTTTGGACGGCTGCCCAAGGCGAAATATGGGTTCCGCGAAATTGAACCGTTCAGAGCCGAGGCCGCGCCAGACGCTTACTACTATCGTCCTCCCGAAGACGGGTCACGTCCAGCTTACTTCTACGTGAATACGTTCCGACCAGAACAACGGCCCAAGTACACGATGGAGGTACTGGCCTACCACGAAGCAGTGCCAGGCCACCATCTACAACTGGCGATTCAGCAAGAACTGATTGATCTGCCGAAGTTTCGGAGACATGGTGGCTATACCGCGTTCATTGAAGGCTGGGGTCTCTATTCGGAGGAGCTCCCGAAGCTGGTTGGTTTCTACAAGGACGCACTTTCTGATTTTGGAAGGTTGAGTTTTGACGCCTGGCGGGCAGCGCGCCTTGTAGTTGACACAGGAATCCACCATAAGCGATGGACACGTGAGCGCGCCATCCAATTCTTTCTAGAAAATACCGCTCTGTCAGAACTCAATATTGCTTCTGAGGTGGACAGATACATCGCATGGCCAGGGCAAGCTCTCGCGTACAAGATTGGTCAGCTCAAGATCAGCGAGCTGAGGGATAGAGCCGAGAAGGCTCTGGGACCACGTTTCGACATTCGCAAATTTCACGACGAACTCCTCGGCGATGGCGCGCTTGCACTGGACGTGCTCGAGGGTAAGATGCAAAGCTGGATTGGCAGGGAATACAGGTGAACCTATCGTCGATGTTAGCGCCGGGTGGTGAATCCGGGCGGGCTCATCATTTGAAGTGCGCATATTACTTCGCAGGATTGCTAAGCAGTTGTTATGGAGAAAGAGGGGGTTTAGATCCTTTGAGTTCGGAATCGGGCAGGGGTTAGCTGACGGTTACCTGTATTGTCACGGAGTGAGATATCGTTCCACTTGATCCGGTTACTGTTACAGTGTACGATCTAATTGGCGTGGAATGAAGCGCTGAGACTGTCAACGATGAAGTCCCAACCGTATTGCTAGCGCTGAGCGTGAGACTTGTGGGGTTCAGCGTAGCCGACGGGCCGTGTTTTACGACAGGAGAGACGACGGCCAGAAGACTTACGGACCCAGTGAACCCGCCCGTGCCGGTTACCGTGATGGTAACGGATCCTGAGGATCCCCGATTGAGCGCCAATGAGGAGGCACTCGCCGAGACAGTGAAGCCGGCTGTGGTTACAAATGTTGCCCCTTGGGCTGTCTCCGGTACGACCCCTCCAGGGGTGTTAGGGTTTACAACCTGAACGCATGTAGTGGTACCTTGTACGCTACTATTGCTGCACCCAGTCGGATATGATATCGGAGTGCCCGTCGTAGTTCCGACAATATTGTATCTTATACTGAACAGCAGACCTGTTGTGGGGCTGGAGGTAATGAAGCCCATCGCAGCCTCCGCAAGACGGACGACCCCTGTGGATGTATTTGTGGAGTTTGCAAGGACGAAGGTACCGTGTCCCGAAAAAACGTTGCCCGCCGTGCTTACGCCTACTGGACTGATAACCGCTGGATCAGCTTGAACGCTGATGTCGAAGCTGTTGAAGGAATCCGATCCTTGGATAACAACGTTCACTACTATTTGATTGCCCACAGATTCGCTGAAGGTTGGCGCAGACGTTGGGCAGGAAGTCGTCATTGCAGAGAGGCAGACTATTCCTGTGAATTGAGCGTGTGCGGATCGAGGCATGGCCGGCAGGAAGCTCAGCGATGCGATCGCTAGTCCAAAGAGTACTATGCTGACAGAGAGTTTCTTCCTATTTGATCGCTCCAAGATATTTTCGGAGCTTGGTGCCGGAGCTGGGCATATAAGTTATTCTACTTGATTGGTAACGGGAGTCGCCTGTAGATAGACGTGTATTGTACCGGCAATCGAGGGTTGCTGACAACTTCCTCTCGAAAATGCCTCTAGGAAAAGAGGGTAGCAGCCGCGATCTCTTGGCCTTTCCTTTCAATGATAACCTTGTGAACCCGTGCGGACTCGCTACAGACAGGTGGGTTTCATGGTTTCGGGGGAGGGGTTTATCCGTCTGCGTTTGTAATGACTCTATGCGGGAGGGGCTTTGATGAGCGTTGGACCCATGCCTCATAGTGAGGAGAGCTCTGCAGGCAGATGCTTACGCGGTAGATGGCCTTCTGTCCGAATGGTTTGATTGGAAACCAGACTCAGGACGACTAGACTCCATACGTCGGGCGATCACTAAAAGAGAATTGCTTGTGGCAGAGGTTCGCAGTCTTGTGATCGGGTTCATCCACTACGCCATGCATGAAGATATCATCGACGGAGGCCTCAACTCGTTCATAACAGCGTTCTACGTTTCTCCAGCCTATAGAGGAAATGGTGTAGGAACGCTCCTCCTAACTGAAGCGATCGAATATTCCCTAGCAATGGGAGCAGTTGGCATTGAAACATCGACAATTCACGCCTCAGCAAAGAAGCTGTACGAGAAACGTTACTTCAAGCAAACAATGGGAGATATCGGTGAGATTTTCCTCGAGCTCGACGTACCCGAATACTTGCACGCTAAGAAGATAGGAAATGAATCGAATGGCTAGAATTGTGTAGAACCTGAATCTCTGTAGATCACGCTGGTTCCTTTCTTTCTGTTCTCCCACACTCTAATCTCGTGCAGTTCCTTGATAGACGGCTTGAGCTTCTCCCATATCCACACCGATATTCGTTCCATTGTTGGGTTGGGAATGATCTCATTCAGATTTTTCTTGTCCAATTTCGCGATTATCTCCTGGTTGACGATTTTCTCGATAATGCGTGTGTCTAGAATCACTCCCCTTGCGTCTGGGGTCCCCTTGACGACCACTCTTAGCTCGTAGTTATGTCCTTGCATCGCCTTCTCGTCAACATCGAGAGAGGCAGCTGATGAAAACTGGAACTCTCTCATCGCGAACATTTCCATTCGTGGTCACTCTAGTTCCTGTAGTTCATCAAGTATCTTAGAAAGATATGACTCCCCGAGACTCCGACCGCCTCAAGCTCTGCGAGGGGAGAGTCTTCTAATCCGAAATGAATCCCGGTTACAAAACCGAGTCTTCTCTTTCCCTCGGAGTTAAGGTCACCCATGATCTGGGGGGAAACTGTGAGCCTGAGTTCATCGATCAGCATCGCCTTGACCGCCCCCCCAGCCAAAGTGGGCCCTCCCTGAATGTCCAGAAGCTTTGCCCTGTAGTCTTTCCTCAAAATCCCTACGGCTTTGGTAACGTCTACGCTTGTATCGCCAATGGCATACGTTTTGGTGGGCTGGAGAGGGATGTGGCCTTGGGCTTGCAACCGTTTTGCTTGACTCTTCAGTTTCTCTTCTCCTAGCTTTGTTGTGAAAATGACCGGCTGCCACTCGTCGTTCTTCGGGTTGAACACGGGATGTTTCAAATCGACCTCTCCTCTCCCAGTTACAACTGCCCTGACGGGTTTACGCTTCCTTTTCGTCAAGAGATCCAGTAGGTCCTTGTCCCTAGGATACCAGGTCGCCGCCGGGTTGTCTCTCAAGATCCCGGCACCTCCCAAGACTGCATCAGCCGTCGCCCATCCATACTGGAGCGCTCTATTATCGGCAAGACCCCCTGCGGCTAAGGGGTTGTCCTTCAAGTGTCGAAGAGCAATTTCGGATCCTCCGCGTTGCCCAGGTTCCAGGGGGACCGCAATGCCATCGATCGTGGTCACAAACATCAGGTAGGTGTGAGGAGATCCCTCGACCTTGTAGAATTCTGACAGTTGGTCTATGGATACGTTCGGGTCTTCAAATAATTGCACCGTTCTAACCATGGTTGCCGACAATGTTAACGGATGTGTATATTGAGCTTCACGTCCCGGACTTCACGAAAGCAATAGAGTTCTACTCAAGACTGGGTTTCAAACTCCTTTGGCGGACCGAAGACTATCTTGTAATGAAGAGAAAGAGAAGCGTCCTCAATTTCTACGGCGGCAGTCAGAAAGTGTACTCCCACTCGTACTTCGGACGATTCAAGAAGACCACAAAATGCGGTTATGGGGTCGAGCTAATCATTCCAGTCGACCGAGTGGAACGCGTCTATAACAGCGTAAGGAAATTCGCAAAGATCGTCCAACCTCTGCAGTTGAAAAAATGGGGTAGGCGCGACTTCAGAATAGTCGATCCCTTTGGATTCTATCTGCGGATAACAGAGAGGTATGAGTGGATTGGCAAACTGGATTCGAGACAGAGGAAACTGATCAATAACTACAAGATGAAACTCAAAGAGAAAGCTAGGCAGGACCGAGGAAACAGAAGAGGCTAATCTCAATCCTGGTTATGATGATAAGCTAGATCGTCACGCTGCTCTATGTCGAGTATGTGGCCCAGCTTCTTCCTTTTCGTCTCCAGATAGAACTTGTTGAACTGGTTCGGTGGCATTACAACAGGTATCCTCTCAGCCACTTTGATTCCATGAAGTTGCAAATCCTTCAGTTTGTCCGGATTGTTCGTTAGAAGCTTGACCGATTTTACATGAAGCGACATCAGCATGTGGGCTGCTATGTCGTAGTCTCGCTCGTCAGGCCTGAAGCCCAGCTTCTTATTCGCCTCAACAGTGTCGAAACCTGTGTCCTGCAATTGGTAGGCTCTGATCTTGTTGACGAAACCGATTCCGCGACCTTCTTGTCTTAGATAGAGAACTATCCCCCGTTCCATCTTGCCTATTCGCAGGAGGGACTCCTGAAGCTGCTCGCGGCAGTCGCAACGTAGCGAGCCGATAGCATCGCCTGTCAGACACTCGGAGTGCAGCCTTACGGGAACGTCCTCTTTCTCGAACGTATCGCCATGGACAAACGCAGCATGCTCCTTCTTGTCGAAATTGTTCCAGAACGCGACGGCCTGATAGTCACCGTATAGAGTCGGTAGGTTTGCGATAGCCATGACCTTGACGCAGATCTCAGGTGCCTCACGGCATGCGTGGTCTTCGCTCTCCCTCAAGAGCTGCTCGACGGCCGATTTCGGTATGCCCATCAAGGCCGATGCGAAAAACGGGAACAGTTACTTTTGAGGGTTGCTTTCTAGGGAGCTGACGAAATGGAACGAGGAGACAGTGGACCTTTATTGACGCATACAGTCCAAGAGTTTCCAGACAGGAAGAAGGCTCAGGATAGCCCATAACCCCGAACCGATCTAGTTCTTTTTTGCTTGCATAGTCTTTTGTTGTGACGAAGTCATTGAGATTCCAGACCCGTAATGGTCAGAATAGCCGTCGATGAGAGGGAGAAGGCGTCGGGGGTTCCCGACGTGCTTCGGTCAAAGGGAGCTTCTGTGGAATATAGGGTCCTTGAGGTGGCTGATTACATAGTTGGAGAATATGCCGTGGAGCGAAAATCCACCCGTGACTTCGTCTCCTCATTATTCAGCGGGAGGCTATTCGACCAAGCCTATAGGATAGGCGAGTCCTACAGAGATAAGATTCTGGTCGTCGAAGGTAACTTGGAAAATGAGCTCAAGAGAGCTAGGAACCCGCGTTCTCTCTGGGGCGCGCTGATTTCTGCCGTCCTAGATTTTGACATGCATTGTTTTTTCACACGAGATCCAGAAGAGACCGCGGAGTTCTTGATCACTCTCGGTAAGGGAGGTCGCTACAAAGGCCGTCATGGGCCACCTCCGCTTGTCGTTCGTAAGCCAAGGTCGGAGGACATAAAACGCCTTCAGGAATCCATTGTTGGATCCGTGCCGGGCGTCGGACCTCGCACTGCCGAGCAACTTCTTTCCCATTTTGGATCGCTAAGACGGACATTCAGTGCTTCCGTAACTGAGATGGCGGTCGGAGCGGGAATTGGCAAATCCAAGGCTCTGAGCCTTAGGGCTCTTCTAGATGCGTCCTACAAGCCTTCAAAAGGGGTCCACTCTCAAACCCAGCTTCGCGCAGAGGCGTAGAACTCGTGGGACTATTCCTCAAAGGTTGCGACTGGGTGATCACCCAAAACCCACATCGGGAAGTTCTACGGAACTCCTCTGTTAGCATTGATGACAATGGGACCATACGAGATATGGGAATAACTCAAGGGTCAGGGAAAGACGAAGTTATTGACTGTAGAGGTAAAGTGCTGATTCCTGGTCTGATCAACACTCATACGCATCTTTCCATGACTCTCTTCCGGGGATATGCTGACGATCTCGAACTTCAGCAGTGGCTTGAGAAGAAGATCTGGCCTCTTGAGAAACGACTCACTGGTGAAATGTGCTACTACGGCGGGCTTCTAGGCGTGATGGAGATGACGAGAACCGGAACCACCTGTTTCGTTGACATGTATTTTCACATGGAGGATGTGGCCAGGGCCACAGAGGAGGCAGGGCTTAGAGGAATACTCTCCTACGGAATGATCGACCCGCCCACCCAAGAGGGCAAAGAAAGGGAGCGAAAAAACTCCTTGAAACTGCTCCAACACATCCGCGCGATGAAGTCGCCCAGAATCTCGTTCGCCTTCGGTCCTCACTCTCCCTACACCTGTAGCGAGGAGACGCTTCTCTGGTGTCGAAAGGAAGCTGAGAAAGAAAACGTCCTGGTGAACATCCATATCGCCGAAACCCGGGGGGAACAGGCACGGTTCGAACGGGACAAGAAATCGCGAGAAGTAGATTATCTAGACAAGATCGGCTTCCTAAGCGATAGAGTTCTGGCCGCACATTCTGTGTGGTTGACAAGATCGGAAGTCAGATTGTATGGAAAGCGGGGCGTTAGAGTCGCTCACTGCCCGGTTTCCAATATGAAGCTCGCTGGAGGTAGTGTGGCGCCGTTGCCGGAGATGTGGGAGGCAGGGGTCCCAGTGGGGCTTGGAACTGATGGACCTGCAAGCAACAATAGCCTTGACATGTTCGATACAATGAAGGCTTGTGCTCTAGCTCACAAAGCTCACCGGTGGGACCCGACAGTCGCCAGTGCACAGAGGGTACTCGACATGGCCACAATCGATGGAGCCCGTGCGATTGGCAAAGAGAAGGAGATCGGCAGCATAGAGAAAGGCAAACGGGCTGATCTTGTTCTAGTCGATCTGAAAGAGCCCAACATGATGCCTATTCACGGAAAAGAGACGGTAATTTCTGACCTCGTCTACTCTGCGAGCGGCTACAACGTCGATACAACAATAGTAGACGGTAAGGTTCTGATGAATAACAGGAAATATGCCAGGTTGGATCCTGCGAAGATCGAGGAAGGGGTCGGCGCCTCAGTTCGCCGGCTTATGCTGTAGCGAAGCCTGTTCGATAACCAGGTAACCGCTTTGTCCGTCCCACTTATTGTGAGTCTTTTTGATGCTGATCCGATCCTTGAAGTGGGGAGCGTCAAAAACGAAGGTTTCGTACTCGCCTCCCTCGCCGGTCAGATGTATCCCATGCTTTTTCGACAGTTTCTCCAACATAGACCATCGCTCATCCGTGAGTTCCTGCCCCAGCCAGGACTCGTCGAGACCTGCAGCTCCGACACCCGAGAGGATGATATTGAACCCGGCAATTTTCAAGTCGTTTACGAGTATCTTTGGATCCTTATGCCAGAGTGGTGCGAAACTCTTGATTCCTAGCTCATCACAGATTTGGTCGATCCGGGATTTCTGATAGTCGCTAGCAACAGCTCCTGTTACAACTCCGTCTATCCCAAGCTCCTCCCGTGTCTCGTCTAGTCCTTCCCGAAGGCCAAACAGTTCGTCCTTATCGGCCTCGATGGTCCGGTGTGGAAGACCCATTGCCTCAGCTTGTATCTTTGTCCATCGGACGTTAGGAAAGTGGAACATGAGGGACTCGACTCCCTTCGGAAAAACGCTGACAAGAGCCTCTACGTCCCAGCCTTGGTGTTGAGCAATCCATGTAGCGTAGGTGCTCTCTTTTCCTCCGCTGAAAAGAACCGCGACTTTCAAGGGACTTCCGTTAGCAATCTGCCCTTGTTTTCAAACTGTTTCTCGTACAGCTTGCGCAGCCGTTGAATGGTATCTGCTTCTTCAGGGGTCTTGTCGTCTCTGAATTTCGCGATTCTCGCAAACCGCAACGCAAATCCCGACTTGTACCGGGGACTCTTCTGAACCTCGTTGTGCGCGACCTCGACCACGATCTCAGGTTTCACGTGAACAGTCCATTTCGTTTCCTTCGTCTTCAGCTCCTGAAGCCGCTTGGTGATCATTTCGAACTCTGGGTCCGTCAGACCCTTGAATGTCTTCCCGACAACCAGGTACTCGCCTGTATCTTCGTCCCTGACTGCAAGATGGTAGTTGCTCAGCCAACCCACTCTTCTCCCGCTACCCCAATCCGCAGCGACGATGACTACGTCTAGCCTGTCGGCGGGCTTGATCTTGAACCACTTTTTGCCCCTTGCACCTGGCGAGTAATCGCTCGTAAGCGACTTTGCCATCAATCCCTCATGGCCCTCCTTGAGTGCTGATTGGAGGAAATCGTCCACGACCCTAGGATCCCGAGTCACGATGCTTGGTGCAAGAGATTCGGCTGGTACCAGGCTAGCGAGTATTTCCCACCTTTCAGTATACGGAACATCTATCAGGGTCTTTCCTTCGGATTGGAGGACATCGAAGAGATAGAGTCGTAAGGGGATTCTCTCGACCATGTCCTCGATCCCGTGGACCCGGCGAAACCGCCGCATGAGGTCCTGGAATGGAACTGGTTTTCCGCCCTCTCCTAGAGCGACGACTTCTCCTTCTATCAAGAACTCGGATGCTTTCACCTTCGTCTTCGCATAATCCACTATCTCTGGAATACTATCTGTGACATCGGTCAGTCGTCGGCTGAAAATCCTGACCTGATCTGACTTTTTGTGGATCTGGATTCTGGCGCCGTCGAACTTGTACTCGAACGCGCTGCCCTCCTTGTGCTCTGCCAAGACTTGAGGTATATCCTCTGCCATCTCTGCAAGCATCGGCTTCACCGGGACGAAGAGTCGCAACCCTACTTTCTCAAGCGCCGCGGCCCCCTCCGTGATAGCCAACCTAGCGACATCCCCGATGTCTCCGTGCAGCATGTGTGCACGCCTGACCAGTTGTCGGGAGACTCCTGAGGCTTCAGCGATAGCGTCCAGCAACACTCCCTCTACTACACCGATTCGCATCTCGCCCAGCAACATTCGGCTGAGATACTCTGTCTCCAGCGGCGTCGTCCTATTGATCAGCGAACTCAAGAGTGCGAGTCTTTTCTCCTTGGAACCGGCACCTTTGACCTCGGCAAGTTTCTCCAGTGTGGCGAAAACTTCGGCAATCGTCAACGAATCTTCGTTTCCTGAGAGAAGTGCCTGGTTCAGTGTTTTCCCTGCTGCTGATAGAGTGGCGTAGCTTATTTCTAGGACGCGAGGATCAGCTTCTGGGAACGGTTTTCCAGCCAAGAATAATGTCACGTAGGAAACATCCTCCGGGCTGATTTTTCTGAGAACTTCGCTGATGAGCCGAATCTTCTCGGTTCTCCTACTGGTCTCTTCAAGAGATCGGCAGAGTTGCGCGACAATCGAGAACTTGGCAGGCTGTTTTACTAGTTGAGCCAAGTCTCTAGACCAGCGTCCGTTTTCTCGCTATTGCTGGTGAGCCGTTTTGTCAACCGTTCTACTCTTTCCTTGTTGAAACCGCGCTCCTCTGAGAGGAACTTGACGAGCTCATGACGATCCGGAGGAGACCTTTTCAGCAAATATTTTTCGAGAACCCTTGGTTTCAAGAAGACCTGACGAACACTGTTCAGATCCTCTGGCAGTTTTGATCTGATCTCTTCAGGCATTTGTTCTATTGACCCGTGATCGTGGACTAGTTTCAGGGCTTTCTTCGGTCCTATTCCCTTTACGCCTTGGTTGAAGTCTGTTCCGACGAGGATCGCGAGATCTACAAGCTGTTCACGTGTTATCCCGAGGAGTGTGAGATTCTCGGAGAGCTTGATTAGTTCTGGAATCAGTGGTCGTGATCGTCGCTGAGTCGGAAGCCACTCGCGTCCCGTTAAGGTCAAGTATCGTGCAAGGATCGGGGCGCCGTAGAGTAGGCAGTCGTAGTCTTTGCTTCCGACAGCCCAGACGTCGCCTCTGGCCGCCATGTAGCTGGCTTGGGCTTCCGCGTCTTCTAGTGCTTCGAGCCACGGGATCCCCATCAATGTTAGCAGACGTTTCGAATCGTCGAGTACTGATCCGGTAACCCGACCGGTCATGACCGCTTTGGACCATGCCTTCACATAATCCCTTTCTGAAACAGCATCGATATACTCCGCTTCGGTTTTCTTTCGCGCTTCTCTCCTCATCTCGATCGTTCTCCTCTTCAATGGGTTCGGTTTTCCATCGAAGACGAAGACTGGTTTCATGCCGAAATCTGCTATTAGCCGGCTGGTGCGCGTTAGCAGACCGATCAGGTGCGAGGTTACTCGTCCCTGGGAGTCTGTGAAGAGGCTCCCATCTCGCTTTCTGACAAGCGCTAGAAACTGGTGGATTTCAATGCTCGCATCGATCGCAAAGGATGTGCCTTTGAGAGCCCTGAGGCTGGTCTGTTCCCTCTTCAGAATCGGCGTGAGCATCACTCCCAAGGGACCACCCTCTTCCAGCCAAATAATTCAAAGTGGTCCGGGACTCTTTAAACAGAAGATCATCGAAAAGATTGTATTAGTACGGAATATTGAGAAATGACTAGGTGTGAAGAGTCGGGCCTTCCTCTGCCCGCTCTGTCGCGCACAGATTCTGGACTAGGAGCGATAGCTAGTTGTTTCCGGGCGGAGTAGGCTCGGGAGGCGGGGATGGGTTGAATGGCTCGTGGGGGAACACGAATGAGCCTGTGTCCTCCGATGGTTTTGTGTCATGGCCTGATTCGTGATGAGTTGTGTGGGTGCTTTGCTGGGTTCCCTTTGTAGCGTGAGGGCGGCTCGTCTTGGACGAGGGGGATTTCTTCTGGAGGGTTGATGTCTTACTTGTCTTGCCGGAACTGGACTTTAGTCTCTGGACCTCTCTTTTCAGGCTGTCGATCTCGTTGATGGCCGCGTTTAGGTCTGCGGTGAGTTCTGACGCTAACTTGTTGAATACCTTAGCTAACTCCTGCAGTGCTTTTTTTGTCCTTGTAGGTGAAGCTGGCATAACCATGCACTCCTCGAATAGGCTAGTGTAAACGTGCTGTAACCTGCGTCGATAGAATGCGGCAACAAAAATGCAACCGGGACGGCGGCCGGTTGTGGAGTTCTTGCCGAGTCTTCACTCTACTCTAGAATCGGGATTGTCCTGAGCGTGTATTAACAGAAAACGTAACCACCATCGGGATGCGTCGAGCATCACTATGCGTTTGTTCTGGTAAGATCACTGGTTCTATTGGCGAAGGTTCGATGAGAGTCAAGGGAAGCAAAGGAAGTCTCCTTCTCCTGGCCCTCTTTGTTAGCCTGAGCATCGTAGCTCTTAGCTCTGTAACTCCTGTCTATGCAAGGGGTGGTGGCGGATCGCCTTACTCATGCGCTGTCACCGTGACTGTAGCGAGCGGAAACTTCTACGTAAAGACGACTGTCAATTCCGCTAGCGGCAGTACCCTTCCTGGTCCAAGCGAGACGAACGATCTCAATTCGTATCAGAACGGGGTCCTATACAATACTCAATCCGTGAAATACACGGTTGCCTCCGGGACCACTACCAGCACTGTCACCGTGCCCGTGCCGTCGAATGGAGCGGGAACCTATAGTTTCCAGTCTGCGATACTCAACAGCAAAGGGAGCCAGCTGACATCGTGCTCAGGGACTTATGCTCTCTAAGCATCCTTAACCACCCCTCCTTTTTTTGGAATCTTAACTCAAGAGCGATCTTTCAGAAGTCTATTTCTTGGCAGGAAAGCCTAGGGGTATTCTCTGTTTCAAGAACAATATGCCCTTGCCTGGTACTATTTCAAACCCCGTCTCAGCGGAAGATATTTCCCGCCCGGGCATTTTTCTCACCTGGAGAAAGCGCGTCAGGGATTTGCCCTTCCTCACCAGGCTGAGGTCGATGATCCCATCGACCAAAGACTCGATGGTGAGCCTCGCGTCCTCTGGCATTGACCCCTTGGTCGAGGTGAATATGAATTTCCCCCCGCTGTTCTTGACCTTGGCCGCGATTACCTGCAGAAAGTTTACACAGTCCTTGGCCTGGGCGGAGTTAAAGATCGGTGTGACTGAATCCAGCAGCACTGTGATGGGGCCTTTTGTCTTGTCTAGCATGTTGGTTACTTGAATGCTGATTTCGGTGAAGTCGGTGGGGTCTCTGATCGTCCCGCTTTCAACCCCGGCCAGTGCAGAGTAAATATCCAGGACTCGCAGTTCCCCTTTTTCCAAGTAGGGCGTTATGTCCCAACCCATGCCCTTCATCCTCTTCTGAACCTCAGACGGAAAGGCGTCGTAAGATAACAGCCCACCCGGCTTTCCGGCTTTCAGATCACGATAGAGTAGTTGGAGGCCAAGTGTAGAAGTTCCAGCGCCAGCATTCCCTGCCAGCATCAAGGACATGGGCGGTTGAAGCTCTCCTCCAGTGAGCTTGAATAGGTCGTCGAAGGGTCTTATGGTCTCGTTAAACCGCTTTAGGAATACTGTAGTGCCTAGACCTCCTCCTATGGCTAGCGCTATGATGGCATAGTAGAATGGGCTTATCGTCGATACGGGGCTGACGGGCTGATGGACTTGGAACCTATACGTCACGGGGATGCTGGGACCGCTATTCCCATAAGAGTCATCCAAGCTGTTCGCGCGAAAGACCAAATCCCATGCGCCAGCCGGATCGCTGGAGGTGATCTGGAAACCGGAAGGCGTGTAGTACAACCCTCGATTAGAATCGTAGATGCTGGTTAGGTTTGCAACGAAGCCTCCAGATGGGTCTCTGACCTGAATATTGAATGTGCCCTGTCCTAGGAATCCAGAGCTCGAGTATGCAATCCTGAATGTGGCGTAGAGGCTGTCTCCTGGATTGAAATCTGAGGTTGGGGCTTGGTAGGCGTTTGTCGTTGCCAGACCTAACACGATGAGCTGAGTGGAGGAGATGGTTACAATTGTGAAACTTGAGCCGTAGTTTCCACCGGCCAGAGTACCGGTTACAGTAATATTCCAAGGTCCGATTGCATCTCCTAGTTGTATCAGGTATTGTCCAGAGTAGGTCCCGGGTTGAGCACCTTGTGATAGAGGAAGCGTTCCTTTCGGCGTTGTTGCAGTCGCTGAACCCGTGGTGACTGGTACCCCTCTCGCGTCGGTAAGCAAAGCGGTGATCGTCGCGCCGCTTCCTCGGTAGAGGTTTGCCCCTCCACTTGGTGAAGTAATAGTGACTGAAATGAGGTGTTTCACAGTGAAGGAAGTTGTTACTACTCCTGCTTGAGCTGGATTGGGTGATGTCTTGTCAACGCTTACCATGTACTGTCCCTCGATGTCTGTGTTGACCGTCCCGGAGACCTGTGTCCAGCTCCCCTGGGGTTGCGGATAATTGATCGCAGCGAATCCTCCCCCTGTGGAGTTGGCGGGGAAACTGGGTAGCGATGTCCATGCCGACCCCTGTCCGTTCGGCTTGGTCACAGTGACCTTGAATGTGTAACTGGCTCCTGCAGTACCGCCGTTCCAAGAGACGGTGATTGTTACGTTTTGGCTCAGATTGATGGTAGAGGGAACTGCACTCACCGCATATCCTATTCCCCACGCTTTATCCGTGGTGAAGGCTACAGCTACGATGGACAGTGCGATGCAGAGCGCTATGCCTGCCTTTGTTCTCAAGTCTTTCTAGCTGCCGCTACTTCCCCAATCGGCTGATCTCCGGATCTTGCTCGGAGAGGACACGCTCTGCGTGAAGGCTTGTGTTACCTCGTGAAAGGTCGGTTAGTTACAATAGGCGCGTTGGTTCACACGAAAAACGAAAAACTGTACTAGGATAGGATCCCAAAAAAGCGGGTTGGGTTTTAGGCCGCCAGGGCAAGTTCTGTCTGCTAGTTACCGTCTTTCTTGCCGAGGTTATGCCGCTTTACGTATTGCCAGAGTCTCTTGGTCATTTCGGATGGGGTGACCTTCTGTCCTTCCTTCCCACCGAGTACAGTGGCGAGATGTTCGTCTAGTTCGATCCCATAGCCACCGAAAGACCCTTTCTTGTTTGGCGTCAGGCTCACCTCCTTGGCCTAAAATCCTAAGCTCCGATGGTTACCATCGCCAGGAGAGCTTTGAAATCCACATTGTAACTGCTTCACATCACTCGCTCGTTACAGATCAGCCCGAACCAGTTCGTGATTCCCACATTCGTCGTCCTTTTCTCTCGATTCGGGTCTTAGGGGTAAGGTCGCGGGTTACAACAATTTCTTGAGCGGAACCTCTTTCAACATCTCAGTGCCTGGGTCCTTGGACACTATCGCGGTCGCCCTAGACGTAATTGCTATCGGAGCGGTACTTGTCCTCACGACTCTATCCCTCATTCTCTCGAGGGGATTGAATGGTACAGGGCTGAGAAGGGGCTTCGCCCTTACCGCCGTCGCAGGCTTTGTCCAGATTATCGGGAGCGCGACACAGTTCGCAGTAGACCTTGGATTTACCAGCTCTAGACTGCCACCGAATATCTTCTCAGGAATCCAAGTGTTGTTCCTCGTCCTATTGGCATTGGCAGTTCAGAGCTTCTTCCCAGTCTGGTTCAAATCGTTCAAAGGCGAGAATAATCCGCCTAGCCAGCCACGAGATGACCCCCACTCCTCACACGGATCTGTTTCTCCGACATCCAGCTAGGATCCAGTAGGAAGAAATCCTACTAAAACCCCAGCCATCTGTGACTTTCGATGGAATCAGGAGGTTGCGTGATCAGGACAAACGGTTGGATTCTCCGCCAGAGTTTCATGGACCCGGGAATCGGAGGGTCGTCCGTCCAGAGTAGAGGGCGACTATTTTTTGGAGAAGCTCATGGAGCAGCCGTGTTCGCCACGAAGCTTTCCTTGGAATCCAAGCTCTAGAGTTTCCGCGGCCTTCTTGTAGCTACCAATACAAGTGCTGCAAAATATTGACCTAGCTTGGGGCTTTGTGAGTCCATATGCTTCTGCCTGTGCGAGCACGGATTCTATGCATCCGCACCTGTCCAGTTTCACCGTCCGGACCCCATCGCCCGTCTCAATATCATAGTCACTGGCAAATGTTTCACCCATACTTTCAGCAAGGTTCTGGGAAAGAGCCTCTACTTTGTTCCCTTCGCCTTTCGTCTTGATCTCTTCAACTTTGAGATTCGCCTTCATGTCCGTCAGCATGTTCATTGCGGGACCAACAGCGTCAAAGCCTGCGAGGCCAACGAAAGTGCCTACTTGGAGTAGAAGGTAGTGAGCCAGGGTTTTCCTCAGCATCTCATAGCGCTCCTCGATGCTTCGGGTCCGCTTCGACTGAGTCAGATTTGCCAAGTCGATGTCGATGGCCGGTTTCCAAGCGACCCGTTTTTAAGTTATGGTGAACTCTACCTCCGTAAATGTCGGACGCTGTCAAACTACCCTCGGAGAAGATGTACCAGCCTAAGGAAAGGTATCTCTCCCTCCAGAAGGATTCGCTTCGAGATCCAGAATCCTTCTGGGCCAAACTTGCCGGTCAATTAGTCTGGCACAGGAAATGGGACAAGGTGCTGGAATGGGACCCGCCGTTCGCCCAATGGTTTGTTGGAGGAACGCTGAACGCGTCCGAGAACGCCGTGGACAAGCATGCGAAATCCTGGCGCAAGAACAAGGCGGCGTATCTCTGGGAGGGTGAAAACGGAGAACATCGGACAATCACCTACGCAGAACTCCATCGGGAGGTGAACAGACTCGCCAGTGTTCTTGAGAACCTGGGCCTCCGAAAGGGCGACACGGTGGCCATCTACATGCCCCTAGTCCCCGAATTCCCGATCACAATGCTCGCTTGCACAAGACTCGGACTGCCCTTCACGGTTGTCTTCTCAGGGTTCAGCGCGAAAGCACTCGCAGAACGTATCCAAGACTGCGAAGCCAAGATCGTTGTGACTGCCGACGGTGGTTATCGTAGGGGAAAGATCTTGGAATTGAAAACAGTCGTCGATGATGCAGTGAAAGAATCCCCCAGTGTGAAGACTGTTGTGGTTTTCCGGCGGACCGGGCATGTCGTGCCGATGATTGAGGGCCGAGATTATTGGTGGCATGATCTGATGGCGAAGGCGGCCAGTTATGTCGCGCCTGTGCCTGTAGAGTCAACTCATCTTCTCTACATTCTCTACACGTCAGGAACAACGGGTAAACCGAAGGGCGTTGCCCACAGCACGGGGGGCTATCTTGTGTTCGCCTATGCTACCCAGGAATGGGTGTTCGATGGGAAAGATGACGATGTTTACTGGTGCACCGCGGACATTGGATGGGTCACTGGGCACACGTACGTTGTGTTTGCCCCGTTGATGCACGGCCTCACCTCCGTCATGTACGAGGGAGCGCTGGATTATCCGGAACCTGACAGATGGTGGAAAATAGTGGAGCGCTATGGCGTTTCGATTCTGTATACAGCGCCAACGGCGATCCGCTCGCTGATGCGCCATGGAGACAATCTTCCCAAGCAACATCATCTTGAGAGTTTGCGCTTGCTCGGGACGGTCGGCGAGCCGATTAATCCAGCTGCCTGGCAGTGGTACTTTGACGTGATAGGACAGGGCCGTTGTCCCATTGTCGATACTTGGTGGCAGACCGAGACCGGTGGAATTATGATCTCGCCTAGCCCTCGTCTCGGGCTCGTCGCATTGAAAGCTGGCTCTGCGACGTTTCCGCTGCCCGGTGTAGAGGCTGATGTTGTCGACGAGAAGGGTAAGCCCCTCTCTCCTGGCGAGAAAGGATTCCTAGTCATCAAGAAGCCCTGGCCGGGCATGTTCACGACTCTCTACAAGGACCCGGAACGGTATCGCCAAGTCTACTGGACCCGGTTTCCTGGTTTCTACTACCCCGGGGACTACGCGTTGCTCGATGCTGATGGTTACTTCTGGCTTCTAGGGAGAGCAGACGAAGTGATCAAGGTAGCAGGTCATCGTCTTGGAACAAGAGAGGTGGAGGATGCGCTCGTCAGCCATCCATCTGTGGCCGAAGCCGCGGTTGCAGGCAAACCCGATCCCGTGAAGGGCGAAACCATCGTTGCCTTCGTGACGTTGAGAGACGCAGCCAGCCCGTCCAATCATCTCTCGGAGGAGTTGAAGGGACACGTCCGGAAGATGATTGGTCCCATCGCAACCCCCGAAGCCATCTACTTCGCTCGGCTCCTCCCAAAGACCAGGAGCGGGAAGATAATGCGACGGGTCATCAAGGCAGTCGCTGGAGGTGGCTCGATAGGAGACCTGTCAACACTCGAAGACGGAGCATCTGTCGAAGAAGTCCGACAGGCCATTGAAACTCTCCAGATGGCAGAAAAGACCCCCAAACCCTCCTGAAGGGACTCTTCGCAGAGAACTGATATTTTCTATCTGAAGAAGTTGAAGATTATGAACATCGCCCACAAGGGAAGCGCTACTCCAAGTCCAATCGGAACGCTCTTCCGGAATATCTTAGCGCCGTCTAGTAGTGAGACAGGGAGCATGTTGAATGACCCGAGTCCCACATTTAGTAAAAGCCCGTAGGTGGCGACAGTGGAAAGGAAACCGGCTGGAACGGATAACCACAAGAGTAGGAAACTAATGGCGAAAGCGAGGTTGATGCCTGGACCCGCTGCCGAGATTATCATGTTATCCTTTTCCGGATCCCCAATCTCTCGGCCCGAATCATAGCCGTAGAACTTGACAGCTACCGGTGCAATGTACACTGCTCCTGGAGCGCCGAAAACTAGTCCTCCACCCGAGAGAGTGACGATGGATATAGTGAGCACGAGTCCCCAAATCCAGAGGCGGAAGTGGGCGAGATATCCCCGTCTTATTGCAACATACTTGTGTCCCATCTCGTGTAGGATAAATCCAGTTGCGGCGGCGACGAAACCCGCTATCACAGCATCAAGACCCCCTGTTCCGATCAAAAGACCGACAAGATTCCGGTATGTGATCGCGACGGAGAGCACTATCCAGGCAACAACAATGGATAGGATCTCTCCAGAGCTGAATTGGGAAGACACTTCTTATGGACCGGAATTAAGAAGGTTTCGATCTCGATATTTCACTTTGCTTCACTAGATGAACACTTGTACTGGACCGGATCCCATGCTCGCGAATCCGATAGCCAGTTAGTGAGGGCTTCAAAATGGAGAATTTGAAAAACAGATACTCTTGTCCCATCAATGGTTGGGCCCGAAAAGCATAGACTTAGAAAATCGGGTTAGAACGGCAATGTTTGAGTCGTAACTTTGTTTCTTTGTAACTATTGTCTAAGAATTCCTTTCCGGGTGACCCACCGAGGTGGCTGATTTTCCCATGCCCCGCCCTTCATGACCTGAGACCCTGCACAAGAAATCGCCCATTTTCAGCCCTGATCTTGAAAATGGGAGGGGGTCGCTAGATTTCCCTCCAATCGTTCGGGTTGCACTGGATGAAATCCCATTGTCCGCCCTGGCATCTAAGCCCAGTTCAAGCCCTGAATCCCGAGACTCGCCTGGAATCCGTGCCAGACAGCAAACGACCTCTCCAGACCCGCGGGGGTCTTAGCGACTCGATCTCGCGACGCAAGAGCGGTGTATCCGAGTATCCAAGGCAGAGCGCGTTGCAGAAGGCCTGTTCAAACGGCAACGAGAAGGCGAAACGATCATCCCATTCCGCAGTCATTTCACTCGGCCCAGTAGCCCTTACTCTTCGTAGGTCCTCCTAATACCTGTTTTCGGTGCCGCGCCGTTCTGTGGCAACACCTCGACCCGGCTTTTCTTGCAGCCCTAGTTTCCTAGATCGTCGGGACCTTATAGTGGAAGAAGACCCAGAAGGAGAGGACTATTCCCGCCAAAGATATTGCCAGCATAGCGTAATCAACAGGCTTGAATCGAAGTTCGAAAAGTGAGGTTCGTCCCTCTTTTCCCGGGAATCCGCGTGCCTCAAGCGCCTCCGCCAGTTCGAGACTCCTTCGTATCGCAATCAGTAAGAGGGGAATCAAGATTGGAATGTAGTTCCGGACGCGTTTCAGTATGTTCCCCTTATCCAGCTCAAGTCCCCTGGATCGCTGCGCGTCCACTACAGTCTGTGCGTCCACCGCCATGGTAGGAACCAGCCGGACGGCCGTAGTGAATGTGAAGGACAGAGCGTTCGGATAGCCCAGCCAGCGACGTGACAGCCAGCGGATGAAGCCGACCTTGTCAATAGCCAGCCCAAGATCGTCTGGGGAGGTGGTCATGAAGAAGAAGCTGAAAGTTGTCATCAGCAGAAGAAATCGGAGGGTCAACGCCACAGCGTTCACCAAGGGTCCCGTGAAGAAGTTCACGACAAAGATCAAAGCGGAAAGAAACACGCCTCCTCTGAGGGATTGAACCCACCGCCTCGTGACACGGCCAATCAGGAGTAATGGTACTTGCACCAGCAACAATCCTGCTAGCAAGTAGATGTTAGTGAACAGCAGCGAGGGCACGATGATCCCGATTACCAAAAGGAACTTTGCCCTCGGATCCAGCCGGTGAACCCGCGTCTTGAGGCTTGAGAACTTGAACCCATTAAGAACCCTGAGCGACACGAACCTTAACCTCCGACAACTTCTCCTCCAAGAGCATCTTCGCCCTGTGCACGTCAACAACGTCCCTCGGAAAACCGAAACCGCCTAACTGGCTGAACAGCTTGGCCATCTGAGGCTTGACCAGCGATGCTTTCTCTATCAGACCATCATCAGACAAGATCTCGTCCGCCTGGCCCTGCGCCACAATCCTTCCTTTGGACATGAGAACAACCTTCGGGTTGCACTCCGCCACAAACTCGACATCATGAGTCACCATCACCACAGCCTTCCCCTGAGAGTTGAGTTGCAGTATGAAGTTGCGAAGACGCTCCTTCTGCTGGTAATCCTGCCCAATCGTAGGCTCGTCCAGTATCAAATAGTCCGGTTCCCAGGCCAGGACCGCCGCCAAAGCTACCCTCTTCCTCTCTCCGCCACTCAACAAGAACGGAGAAGTATCCGCATAGTGCGCAAGATCAAGTGCCTCTAGAGTCCGCTCTACCTGTTTCACGATTACACCAAGCTCGAAGCCGAAGTTCTTCAAAGCAAACCCAACCTCATCCCTGACGGTTTCCGAAAAGAGTAGATGATCAGGGTTCTGAAACACAATCCCGACCTTTCTGGACAGCTGAGCAACACTCTTCTTCGTTGTGTCATCTCCATCGACAGTGACCCTTCCTAGAGTCGGCCTCAACAAGCCGTTCAACTGCTTCGCTAATGTCGTCTTCCCCGCACCATTCTCGCCCATGACCGCCAGAAAGTCGCCACTGTCAATCTTCAGATCGACAGAGTCCAGCGCCAGTTGACCAGAAGGATACGTGAAGGAGACCTTCTCGACGAGAATCAGTTGCTGAGCCTCTGGGACAACATTTTAACAGCAGACTCGACATGAGTCGGAAGACGTTCGGAGACGAGCCCATCTCTCTTCAACAGCGACCAGAGAAGGCTCACCTTGGGAAGACCAATCCCTAGCCCGCTCAACCGGTCAAACTCGGCATCGAGGACATCTTCGACCTTTCCATCCGCCACGATTCTTCCGTGATCCATAACCACGATCCTCTCTGCGTATCTCCCAACCAGATCCAGCCGGTGCTCAACGACGATAACCGTGATTCCATTCTCTCTTCGAAGATCGTCCACCGCACCCATAATTTCCTCAGCCGTCCGGGGATCCAGGAACGACGTTGGCTCGTCCAGAACGATCACGCTCGGCTTCATAGCCAAAACCCCAGCCAAAGCAACACGCTGCTGCTGCCCCCCTGACAACTCGTAAGGCGCCAAATCCTTGAGCGCAACCGTCCCCGCAGCCTCCATCGCCCAGTCAACCCGACCCCTAATCTCCTCCCTTGTCAGACCCAAGTTCTCAGGCCCAAAAGCCACATCCTTCTCCACCGTCAGCGCGAAAAGCTGGTTCTCAGGATTCTGGAAAACATAGCCAACCTTACGGGACAGCTCACTAGTTGTCTCAGCCGCAACGCTAACCCCATCAACCAATAGTTCTCCCGATATCTCTCCAGGGTGGAAGTTCGGGATGAGCCCGTTGAGACACCGGCAGAGAGTAGTCTTCCCACAACCGCTGGGACCAGTCAGAAGCACGAACTCTCCTTGACCTATGACGATGCTGATATCGTCGAGAGCTTTCGATGCCGAGCCAGCGTATTGAAAACCCAGTCCCCGGGCGGCAATGATTTCCCCTTGAGTCCCAGCCAAATCTCCTACTCACTCTTGAGTTAGTACTCTATAATGATACGATGAGCGTCCGCGCTATTTTAGGTCTGAAGCGGACCGACAGACTCTCGGAGACGATCTACACACGCAATCAAGACATCGTCTACAGCCCCCAATGCGGTTAAGCCTGCAGCAGTTGGATGCCCCCCACCAACTCCCCCCAACATCTTCCCCAAGGGAATAGCCACATCCCGCGCCAAGTGTGCGCCCGTCTTTTCATAGAAGTCTTCGGTTGCCCGCATGTTGACCCGTATCTTCTCCTTCACCTCTCCAGCGACAAACGCCACGTGCGCACCCAATGTCAGAAAGGCCCGCGCAGCTGAAGACTGATACGACCCAAGCTGCGATGTAACGACGATCCAATTCCCAAGCATAGTGACACTCGACCTCTCTGCAGCTCTTAGCCGAGCAACTCTCTCTGACCGATTCATAGGCGAACTCAACATCCCAGAGAGACGTCGCGGGTCAGCTCCGGCTTTCACAAGCCTGGCCGCGACCTCGAACGTGGACTCTCTTGCAAGCAGGAAATGTTTCGTTTCCACAAAAAGCGCAGCCATCAGAGCAGTCGCCTCCACTCTATCTGGTTCTTCCCTAGATGCCTCGAACAACTGGAAGACAACCTCCGCGGCAGCAGCGGCCGACTCGTCAACAATCATTTGACGCGCCAGTTTCATCGTATCAGGATGGGGGTGATGATGGTCGACCACGATTAGACCGTGTTCCATCTTCAATAGAGCAGTAGACGCCTTCCCAAGCTGGTCTAGCGAGTTCGTGTCAACAAGCACCGCCAAATCGGCGTCAGCCGGGATCTTCTGATCAGGCGTCGAGATGCCGAGGTTTTCCAATAGCTGTCTCGTCGGAGCACTAACTCCCTCAGGACATGATATTGTCGCCTTCGTTCCAGGCGCAAGCTTGTGCAGAAGGGCCTGTAGAGCGAAAGCCGAGCATACTGCGTCCGGGTCTGCGTTTTGATGGCATAAGAGAACGATGTGTTCGGCCATGCGAGCAGAGGCTGACAGCGACCGCAGAAATCCTTTCCAGATAGTCTTAGCCTTAATGGGAATCGTCGACACGGGCCGGCTTTTAGCTAGCCGCAGGGCTTGCAGGTCGGAGCTTCTCCTGAAGCTTAGTCTGAAGCTCTTTCATCCTCTCTTTCGTACGCTCTTCCTGTCTTCCCAAGACTGTGATCCGCGTTCCAAGCAATTCCTTCCTCTCTTTCAGTTCTGAAAGAACCGTCTGTCTTTCGGATTTCAAGAGGAGGCTGCCTACGCTCTTGTAAACGGGGGTCTGGTCGGTGATCTTATCGAGCTCGGCGAGCGCCCTATCTGTCTCTGAAAGCTCTATCTCCAGCTGTTGTTTCTGCGATGTTACCGCTTGTAGTGTCTGTTGAAGCTGCTGCAGCCGGGCGAGCTGTTCTTGCAGCTGTGGTGGAAGCTCAACTTCTTCACTCAAGTTTGTTATGCGCCGCTCGGTCGGTGAACCCGGCGCGTCCTATAAAAGGGTGCAACAACTTCGATCGCCCCGACGCCGGCTGCGATGAATCGTAAGAAGGAATTCGAGGCGGCTCGCAACGCCACGAGATCTTGAGCCTGAATACGCAACGTCAGGATACGTCCACGAGCTTCTAATCTTGTGGAAGATCGATATCCTGGTGTTTGTTTGGTTTCAGGGGCCACTGAAGAGAATATAGTCTCGGCTATCTTTGGCGAGCCCAGGATAATAGATATGGTAAGCCGAGAATCTTCATGCGTCGTCGGTCGGCTGATTTGCCGGCTCAGCCTCCGCGATCGGGGCCGGCTGCGGGTCCTCAATTGGGCCTTCCTCAGCTTTCTTTTCGGCCTCAGGGACCACTGCCTTCTTTCTTCTAGTCCTCGTCTTCTTGATCTGGGGAGCCACTGTAACTGCAACTTTGGCGCCCGCGCGGAGGCTGTCGAGTTCGGTGGACAGTGTTGAGGGACTCATCAGACCCCTCGTGGCTCTGGCGGCGATCTCGCCAAGCTTCGTCCTCGGCGTGTAAGCTCCTCCTGCGAACTTGTAGCCGCATTTCCGGCAGTGCCAAACGCCGACGCTCCATCTCTTGACGGTTCTGAACATGCATCTCGGACACTCGTGCTTTCCTCTAAGGCCAGTTACTATCTCCACGTACTGTCGGCGGGTGATTGTTCCATAACGGGCGCTGAAGCCCCCGGCGAGCCCTATCTTCTTTCCCATCAGCCCTTCGCCGCTGCCAATATCTTCGCTCTATTCTCAGCAGCTTTCTGCACCGCCAAGTGCACCACCGCTTTCAGTTCGTCTTGCGTGAAACCTGATAGGCCTCCTTTTTGCATGGCACAAATGTTGCCGTTCTTCTCGATCGTGACTGTGAGCCTCGCGTTCATGACCTGCTCCTCCTCGAGTACGGGGTCCACAACGATTGTCTTGCCAACCTTGGCGAAAGTGACGGCAACAGGATGGTTATTGAGGGGTAGCGGATGAAGCCCGGGCTTGTATACGACCTCGTCGCCCTTGAGCTCGGCCTTCAACAGCTTGGCGCTCGCAAGGGCGGCTAGGGCGGCTATGGATGCTGCGTCTATTAGGTTGCCGTCGTGATCCAGAATGTAGATGTCGACGAAGACCACCTGGACTTTCTTGCCTTTCAGAAGAACCAGCGATTTCATGTCCACCGCCTTTGACTCTCTGATTCCCCTATCGATAACGCGAGCCAGCTCAATGGCTTGCTCACTTGGAGGTCCCGTTTCGAATAGTGGAGACGCTAGGGGACCTAGCTCGGCGTTTACGGTTAGCACACCTTCGTCCGGCGTGTCGGGGAAGGGTGTTCCCGTTTCTATCTTGATTCCGACAAGGACCTTTGACTTACCGAGGGATACTTGTGCCGAGCCGTTTGCTTTCTCTATTAGACCCACTTGAATGTGTAATGGCCTATAGCTGTCTGCTGCTCTATCGTCTATCCTCTTTCCGTTTGCGACAAGATCGATTACAGTTTTTTGTTCGAGCTTCGCGACGGGCGGAAGTTGGGGAGTGAATGACACTAAGCCACTACCTCGGTTTCTTCTCTTTCCTCAGCCACTTCCTTGATCACTAGATATTTCTTCTTCAGTGCTTCTTGTTGCATGCCATGGATGGTCTTGCATGCGTCTAGGGCCATCGTTAGTCCTTTTTCGAACTCGTTGGTTGTGAGTATTCCGTCCATTTGGAGGAGAGTTACGAGGTTTGCGTTGGGGACCCATGCTACTGGAAGGTCAGCTTCACCGTACTTGTCTTCCGCATCGGATAGGTCCAGCGCCATATGCCCCTGAATCTTGCCGACAGCGCACGCGGCGACCAGCTCTCTCATCGGTATGCCTGCATCTGCTAATGCCAAGGACGCTGCGGTAATTCCGGCGCAGCGAGACCCGCCGTCGGACTGCAGGACTTCGATGAAGACGTCGATAGTTGTTCTGGGGTAGAGATCTGTCAGAACTACTGACTCTAGCGATTCTCGGATTACTTTGGAGAGCTCCATCTCTCTCCTAGAGGGTGCAGGGTTCTTTCGTTCATCCACTGAGAAGGGAGCCATGCGGTATCTACACCTCAAGACCGCACGGTCAGGAAGAGCGATGTGCTTCGGGTGTGCTTCTCTAGGCCCGTAGACTCCAACAAGAATCTTGTTCTTTCCCTGTTCAATATAGGCGGACCCATCGGCTTTGTCGAGTATTCCTACTTCGAGTTTTATGGGCCTTAGCTGATCCAGACGACGACCGTCAATCCGGACGCCTTTATCGTCGATCAGTTTTTCAGGCTGTTTGGGTTCTGGCAACTTCTCCTACCACGTTTGATTTTGCGATCATTTCTCTTATCCTGTCTGTTAATCCTCTTGTATGGGCTTCACGTTCGACCATGTATATGGCTTCTACTGCGACCCTCTCGTTCTCAGGAGACTTGCCCCAGACCATGACCACGCCATTTTGTCCTACAGTTATCTGGCAACCCGTTTCTCTCTTCAGCATGCTGATCATCGAGCCCTTCCTCCCTATCAGACGGGGTATCTTGGCGGCCGATATCTCTACCACTCTCCCCGTGGAGATTTTGCCTAAGCCTGGACCCTTTACCGTGAGAAGCGGATCTCTAGTTCTATCGAAAGCAAGAACTTGAGACAAAACCATGTCTCCAACGTCGAATGACTCTGATAGATCTCTTCGCCGGGGTCCCCTCGGACCCGGGGTCTCGGACGCAGGAAGCATCGCCTCGTATGGGGCGCGTATGTCCACGGTCCAGCCTGATAGTCCCACATCTACGATTCTGCCGCCGACGAGGTCTCCTACTCGCGGAAAATATCCACCCTTGAGGGGGACGACTGTGACTCTGTTGCCATCAACCTCAAAGATTCCTATGCAGGCGGAAAATATCTTGGTTCCTACTTTGAAAGAGTTATCGCCGAGCACATGGTCTCCTTCGGCGAGGAGTTCGCCGGGTGCCACTACTTGTTTTGGTTCTGCTACGATTACCATAGTGTTCTCGCTCTAGTTCAGGACCTTCATCTGAATAGTTCCCTGTGTCATCTTGCTTACTCTATCCGTGAACGACCCATACATGCCAGCGGGCATCTCTATAACTGCTACTAGAGCACCATCAGGCTGCCACTCCTCGCGAGTGACAGTTCCGAAGCTCTTGAATGCGTTGTAAGCCCTCGCGGCGTGTTCTGGGAATACCTTAACGGCTATTCGCATCTGCTCCATCTTGATCGGAAGCACCGGCCTGAGATCTTCTATCACCTGTTTCGCCTGTTCCTCAGCGCTCTTGTAGGGATCTATTGAGATGCGGATCTGTTCGAGAGCTTGCTCGATTCTCAGTGGCGGATGTGGTGCTCCGCTTCTGGGGTCGATAGCATTCCGTGAGATTATCGATATTATTTGACGTCTCTTCTCGTCAATCAGCTGACGACGCTGCTCGGTAGTGAGCTGAAGCTCACCGGCCTTCATTATTTCCTCCGCCACTTTGACGGCATCCGTCGTACCGAAGTTTTTTTGCAATTTTTCTTCCGAAGCCCGCGTTCCTTTGCCTGAGTCCGAGTATACCTCTTCGATCATTAAGACTTGAGAAATGGGTATCGGCTTCCCCAGTTTATAGTCGAGGGCCGGTTGTGGTTTTACTAATATCTCAAAACGGTCTTGGCCCCTGGATAGGCGCGCCGTTGTGAACTTGTCACTCATTTGCCAGCCGGTGCCTTTTTACCAGCATCCAGCTTTCGGAGGTACTTGTCGACCTCTTCAACGGGGAGTTTCTGGAATTTGCCCGTCTCCCTCGGGATAACTGCGACGCGTATCTTTTGAGGTTCGGCCTTGCCTTCTAGCACCTTTGTCATACATTTCATTCCCAGCAATAATGCCTCGTCCATTGTCAGGTTATCTCTGTACTCCGCCTCAAGTATCTCGTTGGCGGCATCGCCCCCGGCACCTATTGCCCAGGCTCTGTACGCGAAGAATGCCCCGCTTGGGTCCGTCCAGAACAGCCTACTCCCCTTCTTGTCGACTCCTCCAAAAAGCATTGAAATCCCGAAGGGCCGAACGCCCGCGTGCTGGGTGTAGAGTTGTTTTATCTCTCCGATGCGCCGAGTTAGTATCTCGATGTCGATCGGTTCATCGTACATGAGCTTATTGCTCTGAGCGTATATCCTTGCCTGGTCCACGAGAATATGAGCGTCGCAGCTTAGCCCGGCCACGGCCGTTCCAACGTGATCATCTATCTGGAATATCTTCCACATGAAGGAAAGATCCTGAAGTTTCGAGCCCGCTCGTTCTTCTGCGGCGAGAACCACTCCCTCAGGTGAGGCGATGCCCAGGACTGTTGCGCCTCGCTTGACTGTTTCGCTTGCGTATTCAACTTGGAATAATCTCCCGTCTGGAGAGAAAACGGTTATCGCCCGGTCGTAAGCTCCGGGGACGGCAAACATAGACAACCTGGTGCACCTAGCTGAAATTGCGGTGACGAGGGTGGGTGCGTACTAAAACCTTTCTCACCCTTGTGTTTCGAAGTTGGGCTAAGTTTTGGGGTCGGCCCGTCGCTGAGGACATCATCCTTTTGGTCAAGCTGGGACTGGCTTCGTCATTCCCCAAACGCAACTCTTGACGCCTGAATAAGAGGGTGTGGGTCTGGATGCCAGTGCTAATCTAGCCCTGAATTTCTTCCAGCTTTTTCTGAATATCATCCACGAAAGCCTCACCCTTCGGCGACTTTGTCCTGAATGAGATTTCGATTCTGATCGGATCTGAATTTTCAAGACGTATTTTTCCTTTCAACGAATCTTGTTTGTCAATCCGCAGGAAGAAAGTGCCTGTGCTGTCAATCCTCGAGGCTAGACTGGAGTATATCTCGGTCCTGTCTAGCTGGGAAAACCCTGTCCATATGTTTTGGAGCAAACTCTCTACGTTCTTCGTGTTTCTTATCGTGAATCCCAAAGTTACGATTTCGTTGCCGTGATGACCTTTGGCTCGGTTCATTGTTGAATTCATAGGTGTTCCGTCGAGGCAGAGGTTTCGCATAGCTTGAGCAACTTTTTCGGGGTCTTCAGTTGCATGGATAATCGTTGAGATTTTCATGGAAAAAGCTTGTACCGGTGAATCCATCCGAGTCGACTAACGAGTCACTGTGTGCGCGTTAAAATACCCTGAGCTGTTATTCTGGCCCAAGTCATGTCAGAGGGTTTTCGTTTCAAACAGGTGCTCGTTGTCAGATTGGATCTGGATATGGGACGGGGCAAGGCGGCTGTCCAGTGCGCTCATGCGGCAGTATCAGCCGCGGAAGAGGCCCGTAACCATTTGCATGGTTGGTGGAAGTCGTGGATGGACGAAGGCCAACTCAAAGTCGCTCTGAAAGTTCCTGATCTGGAAAGCGTCTTGGAGCTTGAGCGGAAGGGTAGGTCGAAAGGGATTCCGGTTCACCTGGTTAGAGACATGGGGCTTACGCAGGTCCCTCCAGGGACGATAACATGTCTGGGCCTTGGTCCAGCCCCGGCGGAGGTTGTCGACTCTCTAACTGGGAACTTGGCCCTTCTTTGACCGAAGGCCCTCTAATGGATCGCTATGTTTCGTTGAGGTAATCTCGAACCTGCGCTTTGCCTCGCTCACGTAATCTGTGAACTCCGAGTCTGGTGTCTCACGGAACGTTGAGCCTATTCTCTGAAACAGTTTCTTCAGGATCAGTCTCTCGATCACTCTTGATGCACCGCCCAGCGCCTTTTTGAGTCCCGCTGCGAACTCATCCACCTTGTCGGGAATCTGCTCGCGATCCAGAGAATGAATTGTGGATAGATATTGGTACACGGCTTGCCTAGGCTCATTTCCGAGAACTGATAGCCCCTCATCAACACACTCAAGAAGCACCTGGCTGAAAGATTGCGTTCTGCTCAATTGGACACTCTTCCGTCTGACCCTTGGCTCTCGTCCTCGAAAGTCGGTCTCTTGCTCTCGAAGCCGGAATACCCGGTGTTCTGCGTGCGAACCATTTTGAACCCATCCATGTCGTACTTGGCTTGTGATCTGAAAAGACCTCTTACTCCATTCAGAGACCTTTCGTCGAGGGCTGTGAAGTTGATCAACACTAATGTTGAAGCCGATTCTGACTCAGACATCTCCACAACAGATGATAGCACTCCATAGCCCTTTTCGAATCCCTGAAAAAGTATCAAATCGGTGAATACGTCGAAAACCATCCCGACCAAACGGCCATGGTTCGCCTGTAGTAGTTTATCGACCGCGTCTAAGAGCAATGAAGTATCTCTCTCAGGTAAGAGGACAAGTTCTTCAGAGACCTTTGACGGAGTTGACGTTTTTGTGCTGAACGTGAACATTCGCAGGTTGTGCTGCCCCCGAAACTGTCTAAATGTTGGACTGCCCATGCTGGTGAATATCGCTATCGGCTCGACGTTTGCTTGGAATTCTCTAGCAAATTTCTGGACTGCATCTTCATAGTTGCTCGTTGGATCGTATTCCAGTAAGATTCTGCTCCTTGACAATGCCTGATGCTTAGTGTTGAGCAGCTTGGAAAAGCTGTCTTGCTGGAGGGCAAGGTCGCGAACTCGGGCCTTCGGGTTCGCTTCACGCAGGGCCTCTAGTGTGCCTGATTGTGCCTCTTCAACGTTAAGAGCCCATATCCGCGGCCTCCGCCGAGGACCCGGAAGATTGTCGAGGGACTTGACCTTTGATATTATGAGGTTGCATTGGTCTAGACTCAGTTCCCCGAGGTCAACGAGTTCTCTCTTGGACCGGTGGAAACCGGGAGGAACCGCCAGATCACTCAACGTCTCGCCTGCTCCAAAGTCAATGGACTGAATCGTCGTTTGTGGACCCCTCAGTCGCGCATGATCTGTCCCTGTTCCCTTTAGGATTGCCCTGTAGAAAGGGACTTCGGACTTAATAACGAAAAAGACCAACTCCTGTCCCGTCGCGATTCCGTCGTCCATGAACCTTTCAACGAGCCGTTTCCTGTCAGACTCAGTGTTGTACAACACTATCGTGTCTTCTTCCGTCCTTGAGCTTACTGCTTGGGAGATCATCTCGCCTCCAGTGACAATTCTACTCAAGATGGTAGGCTCCCTCAGAGCAAAGGATACCAGAACGAACAAGGTTCCGTCGGCTAAGCTGCCGAAACTCTTGACCAAACTGGCGTAGCTTCCTGCGAAGGCTTCTTGGAGGAAAGTTATGAGACCGAAACATGCCCAGCATAGACTGATCAGCCTAATTGAGCCCGAGGCTTTCGGATCCTGTACTCTTCTTGACTGCTCGTAAAAGGAGAGGACAGGAAGAGCGATGAACGATGCTAAAAGCAGAGAGCTCGATGCTAGATACCAAGTTGGATAGGAAAAGTAGTAGATATACTCGCCATTGGTCATCAAACTATTCACGGTGAACGGTTGCCAAATCAGAGCCGTGGTAGACCAGCCGACGGATATGAAAAGGAAAACGAGTAAAGCCTTCGGAGGCCTCTTCAAGAACCTCGTGAACTCTGTGAATCCGCCTTTCCCTTCGCTCTCCTTCAGAAGGTAACTTGCAAAACCGATCGAAATAGCGGTCAAGGCGAGGAAGAGGGTATCCAAGTAGGGACTGGGAGGCTTGTTCAGAAGGTCTGAGGCCGTCGTATCAGACAGAAACAGAATGAAGCCAACATTTGCCACAGCAATGAAGAAAACTGAATCCAGAAAGTAGGTTTTCTTGGCTCGTATCGTAAAGACTAAGGCCATGCAAGAAGCGCTGAGCGCTAACAGATCCAAGATCTGATGGACTAATTTTCATCGCCTCACTCGTCTTTCGGCACGACCTCTTTCGGCGATTCGTCCTTCCTCATCTCATAGACGAGTCTGACAGACTCTTGGTTCTCGTTCAGACTTAGCTGGAAGTGAGAAGACGCAGCTACACCGAGGAGCCTTGCGATGTCCACGGGAATCAGCAAGTAAAGACTGTCCCTGAGCTTGACAGGCTTGACCTTAAGCGGCACGACGATTCAACTTAGCCACCGCAAAGTGGCTGTTCGGCTTGAGATTGGCGTAACCGTACTAGTATTGACCAGGTTACAATTGTAGGTCGTTTATTGATTCTTCGTTGCCGGACAGGCCTGTCCAGCCGAAGTGTTGCTTTAGGAGATCGGCAGCTTGCTGCGAGTCGATTGCTTCGATCACAGAGATTCTGTACAACGCTGCCAGCCTCTTGGCTTTCTGAGTCAGCCCCGGGATCGCCACGAGAATCGTTTGAGTGGGACTTACGTCAAACACCTTAGCATAGAGGGATGCAATGGGTGTCTCCTCGATTTCACGATCACTTGCAATGACGTCAAGCACGACCATCTCCGAGGAGCCCTTTGAGGCAATCGCGTCAAATCTGTGGAGAGCCCCGGAACGGCCCGCAACCTGACCAGGCATCTCGACTTTGTACTGGAAATCCTCGAGAGTGGCACCAATCGGCATCATCACTAGAAAGGTCCGCTTGAATTCATCCTCGGCATCCGCGCTAATACGGTAGCTGTAGACGTTGACGAACCCAGTGTCTTTGATAGTGAAGATGTGCCCACAGCTTCTGCATCTATGAATTGGACTTGGCAGGTCTGACCTTTTGCCACACTGAGAGCACTGAAACCAGGCGCCGAGCTTCTGGTAGTCCACGCCAGCTTCGATCAGCTCCTTGTTACACTTCGGACAGTATAAACTACCTTCGACTAGAAAGTTGTCGACGCTATCTATTGTCTCGCAGGCCGTGTGTTCAAGGAGAGTCTTACGTTCTATATCGATGGAGTTGCAGTTGGGACAAACATAATCATTGCTGACATTTGCAGACAGACAGCTGGGACAAACAAGGGTCTTTTCATGGAATTTGCGTTTGAATATTCCCACGTCCCAGAGCTTCTCGACGAGTTGCTTCGCCGCGATCATATCACCATCAACCACCTCTTCCACTTCAGGATACCTAGCTGTTTGACTGAGATCAAAACTTGGTACGAGTTCTACGATTTCCCCCTTGACAAACCTGTTTAGAAGAAGTTGAACCCCCTGATCCTGGTATAGAGTAAGCCTATCTTTGGATGCCATTCCTCTTGACCTAACCCCGGAAGCGCCTCGGGTTATTCGTAGGCGAGACGCGTTTAGCTGGATATTCGGAAGTTGTATCTTGTTCGAGACGTTGGACGTATCAGAACGAATATGGTTTGCCAGTCTGTTGAACCGTTTTGAAGACTTATGGCTGACGCTCCGGGCACTCCGAACGCTAGTTCTAGAACTCCTACTGGGATCCCGGGCCTGGACAAGTTGCTCACTGGAGGATTGCCTAAGAGCAGGATCATTCTGCTTTCCGGGGGGCCTGGAACGGGCAAGACCATACTATCTTCTCAGTATCTCGTTAACGGCATCTTGGACTATGAGGAAAGCGGCGTCTATGTCAGTCTCGATGAAAACAAACAACATGTCTTCGAGGAAATGCTTGACTTTGGTTGGGATTTCGAGGACCTTGAGAACAACAAGAAGCTAATCTTCTTAGAAGCTTCGCCGATCAGATATCTTCCTGCCGAGATTAAGGTTGGAAAATTGACTGTCGGCCGAAAGGAGTTCTCTATGGCAACGTTGATCGAGATGATTAAGACGAGCGTTCGAGAGATTGGGGCCAGGAGAATAGTTGTCGACCCGGTGACGACATTGGTTTTTCAATACGAAGGAGTGGCAGCACAGCGAAACGCCTTGGTCGAACTCATGGAGGCCCTCGCGGACACTGGCGCAACATGTTTGATTACAACTGAGCTTCGAAGGCCGGGTTTCGAGAGGAGCATCGACTACGAAGAGTATCTCGCTCACGGAGTCATACTGCTCCAACAACTGCAGGTTGGAAAATCGCTACTGCGTGTGATCCAGGTTGAGAAAATGCGCAAAACTCCCTTAGACAACCAGCCCAGGCCGTACCGAATAACCGATACTGGAATCGAGGTCTTTCCGCGCGAAAGCGTTCTATAACCTGATCAAACTGACTTCTTCACGCGGGCTTCTTCATAGGGAATTATCAGACCCATCGAGGAGTCTCGGTTGTAGGGCGTCCACGTGGTTATGTGTTGGGCACCTTTCATTTTCGAGATCCTGATGAAACGGGCTAACCCATCCTTGGTGTCTTCTACCTTCATTTCAATTACGCCATCGACCTTGTCTTGTATTGCAGCGATAATGGCTGGATGAAATGCTTTCCTCGAGAGTGACGTTACACAGCTGGCTCGATTGCTCCTTATCTTTGCGATCAAGGTGTGTAGAAAATCGAATGAGGGCCTGACTCCACTTCTTTGGATGAGAGTAGTTAGCGAGTCCATCGCGAGCAGGACATTGCCCGAGTCGCGAGCTTCCGACAGAGCCTTTGTTATCACTATGCTGAGGTCGGATAAGCGTTGAGGATCTTCGCTATATTGTTCCTGACTCTTTACGCCCACGAGGAACGAGTAACAGTCTATGAAGACGAGCCTTCTCCTGCCTTCAACTTCGTAGTCTCTCGGATTGACCCCCATTAGTTTCATAGACTCTCTGATGCTGTCCGGAAAATCATCTAAGGCTGCATAGACAACGTTCCTGCCCTTCTTCAAAGCCTCTGTAACAAGCTGGATCAGTAGGGTCGTTTTCCCTGTTGCGGGATCACCCATGACTAGTACCACGGAGGACGAGGGATAGCCATCGGGTAAGAGGGAATCGACCATCCCCACTCCTGTCAGGTCTCTATTCGAAGAGGTTGACGTCTCTTCGAAGGAACCCGCCGAGACAAGTCGTTGCGAGATCTCTTTCTGCAATTCTTGATCCCTGTCTTTGCTGAAGGAGATAACTCGCACCTCTTGAAGCAAGCCTAGCTCGACGAGGTCTGAGACATCACGCTCGATTTCCTTTGGACTCCGCCGAATCTTAGCGGCGATACCTTCTATCGTATCTGTGGAGTCTGGATTGTCATGGAAGTACATCAACAACTCGGCTTTGGTTTCGGACCCAATCAGCTTCTCAAGAAGGTCGCTCCTAAGAGGGGGCATTAGACTCTCCGCGACAGTTCTGGCAAGAACACAAAAAGCCGCAGCAATGATTGCTTATCTTTGGCCTATCGTATTTTGTCAGGGGGAATCGGAGTTGGTGCCAAGGAGAATCCGTCTCTTGTTATGTAGTAGTCATATCCTTCTAGTCTGTGTTCAGTCCCTCTCATCTTGGGAATGTAGACTCTTCGGCGGACCCTCGAGTTGTCAAAACTTGCATCCAAAATCACGAGGCCGTCGCCTAGAAACTCTTCGAAGTTAGTCCCGAGCTGTTGCTTTCCCCAAGGGACCTCGCTTATCATCATCGTTGTGCAGTTGGCAGCCTCTAGGAATTTCACCATTATGTGAAGGAAGCTTCGGGCTTCGGCATTACTCTCGAAGGCTGTCATGAGTGCAGAGAGAGAATCGAATACAAGCCTTTTTGCATTCATGCTGTGCAAGGCTTCCAGAACCGTTTCAAGAGCCGTACTGACCCCAGCTTTCATAGTGGATTGGAGAGAGACGAGGCGCAGTTTGTTTTCTGATTCGAGCCGGTTAAGGTCCCATCCGAACCTCAAGCCGTTCCGTTTCAGCTTCTCACTGCTCTCTATGACAGACGCGTAAACACCGTTTTCCCCGCATCGGGTGGCTCCATGGTACAGGAATTGTAATCCTAGTGTAGTCTTGCCGGTTCCAGGCTGGCCGGCAACGATAATGCAGTCGCCTCTTCTAAGCCCGCCTTCTATTATCTTGTCCAGACTAGGGACGCCAGTGGGGACTCGATCGTCTGATTCTTGGATACTTGGGGCAATTGCCCGTCTAACTTCCATTACTGCTCCTCTAACGACCAAAGCTTGACGGGTCCTACTTGTCGAAAGGCGACCTTCTTTTTTGCGCGGAGAACATGCAAGTATTTCGACGCTGTTGATCTATTCACCCTTAGGTCCTTTGCGATTTCGCTGATTGAACTGTTTGGCTTGTCGCCCAATGAACTGATTATCCGTTCTTCAATGACTTCCAGCAGCGTGCCATTCGAAGAATCGTTGATGTTCAACAATGACTTCCGGGTCAAATCAGCACTAGTGCTAATCATAAGTCGGGTGTTACCTTCGAACCATCATCAAAGTCACCCCGAAGCGGCTAAAAGCAAGCTTCGCCCGGAGTGCAGCGAATGGACCAGCTTACCATCCTGAAGCTAGGAGGGTCGGCAATTACCGACAAGGCTAGAGAGTGCACTCCGGACATTCCCGCGATTCAACGCATTGCGGATCAACTTAGAGACTATAATCTTCCCCTAATTCTACTTCATGGCGGTGGTTCCTACGCTCACCCCTTCGTCACACGATCAAGCATAGATCGGGGACTCCGCGATCGATCTCAACTTCGTTCCATTGCGGAGACGGAATTCTACTTGAGCCAGCTCACGAGGATAATTTGCGCATCACTGCTGTTGCGAAATAAGCTTCCCGTTCCTTTTCATCCGATGAGTTTCGTCACCTTTGACGAGGGGAAGGTGAAGAGAGTCCTGTTGGACCCGATACGAAAGGCGCTGCGGGCTGGGCTCCTTCCGTTGCTGCATGGGGACCTGGTGTTCGACGAGTCGCAAGGGATCGGAGTTCTATCTGGGGACCGCCTTGCCTCGCTAATTGGACTTAGACTGGGAGCTTCTCGAGTGTTGCTCGGTTCCGATGTCGATGGAGTATACTCAGAGAATCCAAAGACTTTCCCAAATGCCACTCTTATCCCGGAGGTTACTTCCGAAAATTTCCGTTTGGTACTGGACGCGTCACGAGGCCCTTCCGGCGACGCGACTGGCGGTATGGGAGAGAAGGTTAGACAGGCTTTGCGGCTTGCCAAGAATGGATGCGAGTGTTACATTTTCAACCTACGAGAAAAGAATGCACTTTCAAGGCTGCTTGAACGAGATAGGATCAACGGGACCAGGTTCGTCCCCTGGAAGAACTCTAGAAAGTCCTCGAGACGATCGCGTCGGCAAGCGTAGCCAGCCCGTCTCTGTAGTCAGATTCTCCCAGTACTGAAAGGTGGGATTTGGCCTCGTGGAGGTATTTCTCTGCAATTTCTCGACAGTCTTTTTCCGCTGGGGTCTCCATAATCAGCCGTCTCGCATTCATCACCATGGCTTGCGACACTTTTTCCGACCTTAAGGTGGTAAGAATCTCTTGCTTTTTGCCTCGGGGTAAGTATCTGAGAGCCATCAATATCGCTGCGTTCCCAAGTTTGTGTTCAATGATATCTTTGCCAGTCTGCTTCCCTGTTTCCTGGCCACATATGTCCAGCACATCATCCATCACCTGAAATGCAAGTCCCGCTTTCCATCCGAATTCGCCTAAGGACCGCACGATCAGGAAGTTCGCTCGCGCCGAATACGCTCCTATTTGGGAGGCAGCTTTGAAGAGAGCCGCGGTCTTCTTTCCTATCATCTCGACGTAGAGGGAGAAGCTTGGGGTGAGAACGCGCTGGGTTTTGAGATAAGGATCTTCCCTCCCGGCTTGTTCGAGCAGCATGTCGAGTCTCTCGCCTTCAATGATGTCTTTCATCGCCTGGACTGCGACCACTCTTGTCTTGGTTGGGGAGATGCATTTCTCAATTAGGTCGTCTAGGGCTTCACGGTAAAGCATTGCAATCAATAGAGCGACTGAGTCTCCAAACTTGACTCTCACAGTTGGTTTTCCTCTTCTCACGACTCCTCGATCAATGAGATCGTCCATTACCAGTGAATAATTGTGAATCATCTCGACCAAGGCCGCAGGATTCATTCCATCCTCAATCTTTCCACCGCAAGCGGCGCATGCAAGAAGAACGAGAGTTGCTCGCATCCTTTTGCCCCCAGTTCTGAAATGGTACGTTAGAGGGGATTGAAACTTGGAAGAAGAGGCGTTCGCCAGTGCTTTGAAAATGATAGGGTCTACCTTACGCCCGGTCTTGACTATCTTGGTCAGCGGGTCTGGGTTCATCTGTTCCCCTTGGGTTTGTGATGCGTTCTTCGGGCAGTGGTCTTATAGAATTTCGCGGTTTTCTGGACCGGCAATATCAGTGATACGAGCGTTCGAATGTTCCGTGGGGCTATTCGGCGAGCGCGGGATGACTCTTGTCCGCGAGGATCACTTCGTACCAGTGGTGAATGCCGTCTGAATACAAGTAATACGAATCAAGGACTGCCAGATTGACGTATTTTCTGTTGGCACGTTTTTCTGCTATTCTTTGGAGAGAGAGGCTTCTAGTGAATTTCGATACGCCCATTGCCTTCTGTCGTCTACCCGAGACAGGACGGGGTTTTTTGGCGCCGCCGCGCCTCACTCGGACTCTAACGAGCACGATCCCTTGTTTTGCTTTGTACCCCAGACGGCGCGCTCGATCTAGCCTTGTAGGGTAAGGAATTCGTTTGACCACGGGTTCCTTCCTCCAACCAACAACCGAGAGCCGCAACCATTCCTTTAGCTCGGGCGTTTTATCTCTCCATTGGTTTGCTAAGTGGGAATACGACAAGTCCGTTTCGCTGTCGCATCGACTGGCAAATCCCTGATAAGGATTACTGGGCATTTTTCCTCTCAACACCGTTAAATCAGGCCGGTTTGCAACCGGGTTTTGCCAAAGAAGTGACAAGCCGGGAATGGCTCAAGATACAGCATTGCTGAAGAGAGCTTATGCTCCTGCTCGGCTTGCAATGAAGTACCATCCTTTCTATCAGGGAAAGATCGAGATTGTGTCGAAGGTTCCTGTCGACTCCTATGATGATTTTGCGATCTGGTACACCCCAGGAGTTGCGGATCCATGCAAAGAAATTCAGAAAACCCCGGAAAGAGTCTACGACTATACTAACAAGTGGAACAGTATCGCGATAGTTACCGATGGGACCAGGGTCCTAGGTCTTGGTGACATCGGGCCTGAGGCCGGGCTTCCTGTGATGGAGGGAAAAAGCTTGCTGTTCAAGTATTTGGGAGGAGTCGATGCCTATCCTATCTGCCTCGGTACAAAAAGACCGGAGGAAATTGAGAACGCGGTTCGATGGTTGCAACCGTCTTTCGGGGGGATAAATCTCGAAGACATATCGCAACCGAAATGCTTTGACATTCTTGACTCCCTGAAACAGGACCTTCGGATTCCGGTGTGGCACGATGATCAGCAGGGGACGGGAACCGTTGTCTGTGCGGGTCTTATCAACGCTCTGAAGGTTGTCGGGAAGAACATCAGAAACGCGTCGATCTGCATGCTAGGGGCAGGGGCGGCGAACATCGCGGTCGCGCGCATAATAATGGAAGCGGGAGTTTCACCCGGGAACATCATCATGGTCGACAGTAAGGGAATTCTCAATCGCCAGCGCATAGAGCTGGAGGGGGAGTACCACGCGAAATGGCAGATTGCTCTGAAAACAAACTCGGAAGGACGGACAGGCGGCCTGAAGGAGGCGGTGAAGGGGGCGGATGTTTTGATTGCGATGTCGACGCCGGGACCTGGCGTGATTCCGAAGGAAATAGTGTCCGCGATGGCGGACGATGCGATTATCTTCGCTTGTGCCAATCCCATTCCTGAGATCTGGCCCTGGGAGGCGAAAGAGACGGGCGCAAGAATAGTTGCGACAGGCCGATCTGACTTTCCCAACCAGGTCAACAATTCCCTCGGATTTCCTGGGATCTTCAGGGGGACCTTGGATGTTAGGGCTAGGATGATCAGCGACGAGATGTGCATCGCCGCTGCTAACGAACTTGCTAAGATCGCGGAGGAGGGTGGCATAGATGAGGAGAGGATTCTTCCAAGTATGAGCGACTGGGAGGTATTCCCGCGCGAGGCAGCTGCGGTCGGAGCTGAGGCTGTCAGACAGGGCTTAGCGAGAGTGAAAGCGACTAAAAGAGAACTCTACGAGAGGGCGAAGACGATCATTGGTCACGCGCGAAAATCTACGGACGTGCTTATGCGAGAGGGACTCATCAAGCCTCTCCCTCATAGCTCAGGTAAGAGTGGAGCCAAACGGAAAATCGTAAGATAGCTGTTCTAGGCGGTGCGGGTGAAGAGGGGTTCGGTCTCGCCCTCCGATGGGCGATAGCTGGACACCAGGTGATCATAGGTTCCAGAAGTCCGGATAGGGCGGCGGAGGCTGCGAGGACTATCGCGCGGACGGCTGGACGCCCGGTTCGCGTGTCAGGGTTGAGCAACGAGAACGCTGTCTTGCAGGGAGACGTGATAGTGGTCACGGTGCCTTTCGCAGCTTTGCTGGATACGCTGAAGACGGTCAAGTCCAGCTTCAAGACTGGCCAGGTCTTGGTGAACGTGTCGGTACCCCTGGAGACCGCAGTCGGGGGACGCGCTACTAGAACGGTCGGGGTCTGGGCAGGGTCCGCGGGAGAGCTTGCTGCCTCAGTTGTACCGAAAACGGTGAGCGTTGTGACTGCGTTCAACAATGTGAGCGCGGAACTCCTCAAGGATCCCGCTAAGCAGGTGGAGTGCGATGTTCTTGTATGTTCAAACGATGATAATGCGAAGAGGATTGTTCTTGATCTTGTGAAGGGTATTGCGGGGGCGCGTGGCTTTGATGCGGGGGCGCTTGAGAACTCGCGGACCATTGAGCAGATAACCGCGCTTTTAGTATCTCTCAATATCCGTTACAAGGTGAAGAGTGCTGGTCTGAGAATCACCGGCATCTCTCCCGTTTCATAATTCGTGGTCCAGTGTGCAGGTCGGGATCGTTGGCAAGCCGAACGCGGGAAAAAGCACATTCTTCAGCGCCGCAACTCTAACGTTAGTTCCAATAGCGAATTATCCATTCACTACTATCAAACCAAACCACGGAATATCCTACCTCAGGACAAAGTGCGTCCACATTGAGCTTGGAGTCGAGGACAAGCCTCGGAACTCACGATGCATCGACGGCGAGCGATTCATTCCGATAGATATCATTGATCTCCCTGGACTGGTGCCAGGCGCATCGGAAGGAAGAGGGCTTGGAAATCAGTTTCTCGACGAGCTGAGAAAGGCTGACGCGCTGATCCACGTGGTTGATGCTTCTGGGTCAACGGACTCTGAGGGCAAATTAACGGAGGCTGGTGCTCACAATCCGGTTGAGGACGTGGTTTTTCTCGAGACTGAACTGGAGATGTGGATGCTCCGGATAGTTGGAAAAGACTGGGAAAAGACGGCGCGAAAGATGGAGATGGCTGGAGAGGACCCGGCGTCTTTGGTTTCTGACCGTCTCAGCGGGCTCCGGGTCACTAAAAACCAGGCTGAGAACGCGATCAAGAAAGCAGGCCTCAAAGGAAAACCGAGCGGATGGACCAGGGAAGACCTGTTGAAGCTTGTTGAGATTATCCGGAGAGAAGCGAAACCGTTGCTGCTCGCCGCCAACAAGATTGACCTGCCAACATCGATTGGGAATATCAGCCGACTGAAGCAAACCGGCGAGCTGACACTACCGGTCTCCGCTGAGGCAGAGCTAGCACTGCGAAGAGCGGCGGAGAAACGGTTGATAGAGTACAAACCTGGAGATCCGGATTTTCGGGTTCCGGACGCGGCAGCTGTTAGCAGTGAGCAGAAGGCTGCCCTTGAAATGATCCGAGAAAAAGTCCTGAAACCAGTTGGATCCACTGGCGTTCAGAGATGTATCAACTCGGCCTTTCTAGATCTTCTGAATATGATCGTGGTATATCCCGTGGAGAATCCTGAAAAGTTCAGTGATCATGCAGGGAATGTTCTCCCGGACGCGTATCTGGTTCCGAACGGGACAACTCTCAAGGAACTAGCCTTGAAAATCCACACGGAAATCGGCGAACAAATGCTGTATGGAATCAACGCCCGGAACGGTATGCGTCTCTCCGACAATTACCTACTCAAAGCGCGAGATGTTGTAAGCATCGTCAGCGCCGCGAAAAGGGCGTAGGACGAAAACTGGAGAGAGGTTTTTCCAGGCACGGTTTAGTTTCTGTGTCCAGTCCGGACTAACCACTTGTGCGTCACGAGGTCGAGTCGCTTAGACCCCCCCCTCCCCTGAGGTCATTTCCTATCTGGCATGGATTCTGGGCGAGTCTAGTGATTCAGGGCTGAGACTGGGCTTGGATGCCAGGGCGGTTAATGTGATTTCATCGGTACATCCCGAACGATTAGAGGGAGATCTAGGGACCCCCTCCCCTTTTCAAAATCAGGGCTGATAACGGGCGATTTCACATTCTTCTTACTTCCTTAGTCGCAGCTCTCGCGCACGAGGACTATGCAAAAGTTATAGGAATTTCTTGTCGAGATGCTCTTTCTATCTGGGGTGGGATTCCGGGCTTGTTTTTCGAGACGGGTACGTTATCGGCTTGTCTGGCCCTTTTCGATCCCCGTGGATTCCCCTAGGGATAAGCGTGGAAGATCATGGTCTAGAAATCGCGGGCTTAGATTCGAGATCAGGGTTGATAATGGGCGATTTCCGGAGATGGTCCTCTGAAGGGCAGGGTTGTCTAGGCTTTCTGTTTGGTGTCAGGCTTTGCAGGAGGCTTAGCCGCGGGCTTGGTTTCCGGTTTCGCGGGTGTTTTCGTTTCGGCTGGGGCCGGCTTTGAGTCCTTAGCGGGCGCTGGTTTTGACTCTCTGGCCGGGGCGGGTTTAGCTGGCTCAGCTTTCTTTT
>VBBT01000122.1 GCA_005881695.1 Candidatus Bathyarchaeota archaeon
CGACACATGCGAGATCCTAGTCGACAGACGATTCATACCGGAAGAGAAGGCTACAGAGGTCGAGAAAGAGATCAACAGGGTCGTCAGAGAGTTCGCAAAAGACAGCCCAACAAAGATCTCGATGAAGAAAATCCTTGGATACGAGCCAATGATTACGTCCCCTAGCCACAAGCTTGTCAAAGTGGTTAGAAAACAGGCGAGAAAAGTTCTCGGACGCGACACACCACCAGCAGGAAGCCAAGGGTCCACTGACATGGCAGTTGTCAGCCAACTAGGCATACCCGTGGCCGTGTTGGGCGCAACACGACAGGACAGCAACATTCACGGAATCGATGAACACGTACGCATAAGCGACCTCGTAAGCGTCACAAAAATCCTAACACACTCATACCTCGAACTATTGCCCGCTCCGAGTTAGACAGGTAACATAGCCGAAAGTGTTTGGCAAGGTTTTCATTGTTACTATGCTTGACCTAAAGTTTAGTCGAGCCCCTTAAGTTATGAAACTGTTCAAGTGAACGCAGATTGGCAATCAAAACCAAGTCAATATTCCAGCCACCGAACCGAGAAGACGGAATCCGGATCTTAATTACACGATTTTACCCGAGGGGCGTAGAACGGACACGCTTCGATGAGTGGGCCATTTCTCTCGCACCCAGTCAAGAACTCTTGTTCAGCTACAGAAACGGGAACAAGAATTGGTCGAGTTTCAAACGGAGCTTCTTGATAGAACTAAGGGATAACGTGGAGAGCATTGAAGCGATACACGTGTTAAATGAGGTTAGTAGGAAGCAGAATGTAACACTTCTTTGTTATGAACAATCGGGAGTGGCGTGCCATCGCCATATAGTTAGAGACGTAGTCGAGAGTCCAGAACTGATCGATCCGCAGGATCTACGGCTACAGCTTCAACCTGAACATGCTAATTATGACGAACGAAGTTCTATACAACGCCATATTTCCTACGAGAAAACTCCGGTAGTAACCGGCGTCCTTCATCCTTAGATTGTCCCAGACATTACTAGCTTCATCCGGATGTTGTCTGAGCCACTCATAGATTCCCCATTCCAGAACTTGTTGCTCGTGAGGCCCTTTTGACGTGCAATTAGAGCAACGATACGTGATGACTGGTCTAAGAGGATAGTTCTTAATCGTCACAAAAGGCTCACGTAAGTCAAGAGTTAACTGAGTTGCTTTCTCAAAGTCTTCTCTTGTTTCTAGTTTATAGGAAATTATCTTGGGCTAGTGAAGCCCAAGACTGACTCGCCGATCGTTTAGTTGCTCGATGCAAGTTGCACCGAACTTGTTGTAAAGTTCTTCCAAAAGAGATAGCCTTTGTCTTCTTTCATCAATGGAATGCTTGAATCGAATCTTCTTGGCGATCCCACTCCAATCGCTCTTTGACCCCTGAATTTTCCAGCTTTCCGTCCGATTGTCTCTCGAGTTTCTTTCAAGGGGAATTTCAACAACATTCCACCTCTTCATATTCGACACCGGCGGTACAGGATAAATTCTGACTAACCCCAGTTTCTTAGAGTACCCCGCTGTGCAAACCGTGATTCTTTCGTCGCTAATTACATCTGGAACAGCATTGCCCAAGACTACCAAGTCGTCTGCTATGACCGTCTCATCTTGCATGATTCACTCGCCACAGGACCACTCCGTCGGACCCTTTCAGCCGCATTAACCTGATATCTCTCTCAAGTCGCCTAACCCACTTATTGTTTGGAACCACCTGATTGAGTTGTAACTGGCCCCTCAGCTTCGTCCAAGTCATACCTTGATCATTGTACTCCAAGGCGCCCTTGATCTTGTCACGGAATTGTTCGTAGGACATTTTTGAAGAACGGACTCTGCTAATCTGCCCCACTGGAGCGGATACACGCTCGATCAGTAAGTTCTTTCCCTTGATAGAGGCATTAAGTTCGCTACCCTCCTCCCAGTCGAGCTCCTCTACAATCTGCTCTGGAATCGTAACAACATACTTGAACTGAACTCGATTGCCCTCTAGTTTGTATGCTGCCTGCTTCTGGAGCTTCATTTTGGATATGATACCACATATGATACCTTTATTTAAGTGGTACCATATTCGAAGTTGTCAATTTTGCTGCACCAAAGCAAGGCCTTTCAAGTCTGGGTCCCTGAATCTTCGCGTTTATCTTGTATTTTCTGCTCGCTACGCAAGATCATTCGATTCCATATGCCCCTAATCGTCATTCCCATCGTCGCAATCCCTAAGAAAGCGAAAGCTAGTTTCCCAACAAGAGCACTTAGTGTTGGCGTTGGTTGAGTCAGGACCAACGCGACAAATCCCCCTAAGAACGAAACTCGAAGCAAAGGCGAACGCTTAGCCCGGTACTCTCCCCCTTTTTCGGGGACCTCCGCATTTTACACTTCGCCGCTTACTTTGACCCTGCTCGCGTCGAATCGCACCATTAAACTTCTAGCCACCTTGAAGACTCTTCCTCCCAGAATTTTCACATCAAACGGGTCGTTCGATAGAGATGTTATCACAATATGTCCGCCTCTCAACATGCCAGGTCGCTTCAGTTCAATGCTGAGAGCCTGGCCTCTCTTGACCTCGAACTGTCCACGTCCGCTCTCAACATGTTCTATCGTAGGCCATTTCCGACGGAGACTCTTTCTTCTCAAAAAGAAAAGCGCGATAATTATTGCAATTGCCAGAAGGATTACCAAGGCAACACTGGTGGGAACAAATGGACCGACCGACACCAACAATGATAACGATAATGCTACGAGGAAGTGTTCCCTCAAGCTCAACTGTCCTCTGCCCTTGTTCACAATAATTCGCTCTGTCGTCACGTACACCGTTGAGCCCCTGAGCAAGCCTCCAACCGGAAAATATCCAATCACTCTCTCACTTGGAGAAGCCAATACGGACCGCGACTTGAACCCTGTAGACATTTTGTTGGTAAAGGGTTTGCGAAACCGTGAATGATGGCACTCGAGAAGAGGCGAACGAAATTTCTTGACTTATTTTTCTAGCGGAGTTTGACTTCGTGTGTTTTTGCTGTGAATCCGTTTTTCTTGTGTGTGCCGTCGCAGAAGGGCATGAGGGTGGATCCGCCGCACCGGCACCAGGCCTGGACAACCTTCCCGTTGACTATGACCAGGTTGGGACCGTTCTCGGTAGAACTTATTACAACGTCAGACATACTCACACTATCACCTCCCTTCCAATCATTGTCCTAGGACCTTAGCCACGCGAGTCAAGACCACAAGCTGCTCTCCATGAACCAGACCATTCTGATCGTACTTACCAACCACCCGCAAGAGAGCGCCCGCAACTAGATCATCTGCTCCGCCCATGATCAACTTGCTCGTGGGACCCCATTCAACCTCGAGTCGCTGAGATGTTCGAGGGAATGCCTGATTGGTCCCCGTTTCATCAGGCAGTAGGAACACGCCTCCCAAAACCTGTTCCCTCGGCAGATCTGTCACCGAGAAAAACAGGTCCACCAACGTTCCCGGAACAATTTCCCCTAGCTGTTTCACAGAGAGAACCGGGACCGGGGGTATCTTCGGAGGCCCTGGCGTCTCAGTTTTGGTCCCTTCTGCTACTGGTTGAACTGGAGCTTCGCGTGGCCTCAGAGGTCGATCCTGATCGTATCGCAACCCGAACTGCAATGCAGTCTGCGCCTTAGCCAGTTCCTCGCCCAAGTAACCCGAATGGCTCAGCTGTGTGACAAGACCGTCACGCAAGAGACCCAGTAACATCGAGGTTGCTCCGCGCCCCCGCATCTCGTGAGCAGGCGTATGATCAGACAAATAGTGCCGTAGCAGAATCTCCTTCTGCTCTGGCTCAATCGTGATAACAAAGTATCCCTTCGGATCATACAACAACGGCTCACGCTGCCCGCCAGGCCGAATAGACACAAATTCTTCCTGTTTTCTAGGCATTGCAGTTTCCTTTTGTCCCGTCACAAAAACACCGGGATTACGATCAGAGAGACTCTTCACTCGGTCTTGTAGGACCTGAAGATCTTCTTCGCCGGTCCAGTCAAGCACCTCAACCTGTTTCCGGAATTGTATTACCTGCTGGGGATCAACTGATGGTAAGACTGGATCATAACCAGCTGCATCGATGATCCGTCGCTTCTCATCAACACCCTTCTCAGCCAGAGCAACAAGAGATTGTCCCGGCTTGAATAATGCAGAGTCTTTGCCGCATATGAGCAGGAAACGTATCGCAGGATTCGACGTTATGTTGACAATAATCCGGGTAATGCCAAGATTAGCCGTGTAGACCATTCCCGCAATGGCCACTCCGGGAAGAGCCACGAGAGGACTGATCAAACGTTCGGAGGTAAGCGCACAAACCGCGACGGGACCATTCGGGTCGCCAACCTGATAGGTTCCAGGCATGACTGGCCATGCTGCGCCACTCTTGCTACTCGTCGGTCAAGACCGCCTTTCCTATCTTATCGAGTTTCTCGACGCGTAACGCTGGGCGGAGTATTTCCAGTACTCTATTCGCGGCTGCATTTTCTTCATCACCCGTGAATTATGGAAATCACGGAACGCCCTATTCTGAGCCTCTAAAAGATGGTATCCAATTCGCGTGGTGGCGTTCGGATGGTTGGGTATCGGTCGCGATTTGTCCAAGAACTTGGTCCCGCGAGCGACGAGTCCGCTTGAGTCTAGTCCGGCTTTTTTGCAACCTGCATCGTGGGCGCAAGGTCCAACACAAATGTTCTTCATTTTTTCTCAAGTAGCAGTAACGCGCGTCAGACGCTAATAATTCTGAGCGGAAACCCAAGTCCACAGCGGACCCGAATGTTATCTTCGATTCAATTTGTTGTAGCGGAATTTCCGGGCGGAGTTTGATAACTTGTGGGTTGGTTTGCACTTTCTTTTAGAGCGAAGCGGTTCCAGAGCACGCTGATCACCGAGACCCCTACAACAGCTATTCCTAGCCAGAAGAGATGGTCTAGAACAACCATCACTGGATCATTGTAATAGCCGCACCCGTTGAAGGGATTGACCTTACAAGTGATTGGGTTTGGATAACTGTAGGGGAAAGGAAAGCCCTGAAACACTCCCCAAGGTTCACTAGTTGAAGACGCGCCCAGCCCGACCAGACCGAGCACCATGGAGATGAGAAAAACCTTGACGATCCGCCGCATTTCGAGAGACTAGCACTTTCCCTCGGAAATATAGTCGTTTATCCTTCCCAAGAACGACCAATCTCATACGTCCTTCCCACATTCACAAGGAGTCATCAACGAAAACGCATCAAACTAACGTCCGTGTCCCTTTGCTGCTTATATCCCGGGCTAACCTTGTTACATTAGATAACTTTGAGTAAGCTTGCGTCTAGCTGCCAACCCGACATCTCAAGCATTATTTCAGGAAAGAGCGAGCTTTGCAGGAGAGACATCTGCGCGGTAATCAAAGCGGTAAGAAAGCTAGGCTCAGAATGGAGAATCCTCATCTCATACTATCTCCTCGACAACCCTCTCCGATTCAACGATCTACTCCGGAAGGGCAAGCCTGACGATCTGAACGCGCGAACTCTCTCTAGAACTCTGAAATATTTGCAGAGTATGGGAATCGTTGAGAGAAGAGTAACAGGTACAGAACCCTTCTCAGTCGTCTACAGCCTTACCGAGAAAGGACGAGACCTAAGCGATATTCTATCCGCCTACCGGCGATGGGGAGAGAAGTGGACCCCGAGCATCGTCCACCCACTACCATATCCGAAAGTAAGAGCGACGGCCCTCAGCCGCTTAGCCCCCGGTAAGTAGGAAAATCTGAAATTCTGAGACTGCGCGCGCTCTGCACGGTCTTGCAGCTAGAGCCAAACAATCCGGGCTAGGCTTTCTGAGCAGCGCAAGAGGCCAATCAAACTATGAAAGACCGCAGGAAGGCTGCAGATGTCGAGAAGGCTCTCCAACACTGGACGGGCTCCGTGATCGAACCTCAGCTGAAGCCTGTTCAAGCTAAAGCAAGACAGTTAGGCGAGACCGCGGTCTCCTTAGCTTCATCTCTGGAAAGTCGCTGCCGAGAATTCATTCGAAACACAAAATATGACATGTCTGGCCTAGGCGATTCCCGCCGCCTTCGAGCAGCAATGGCACTAAACCGCGTCTCTGGAGAGATCGTCACCGCATCCGGTGAGTTTCTAAAATCAAGTCCGAACGAGTCGATATCGAAATTGGAGACGAGCATTACGAGACTGTTACGAACGGCTGGTTCAAGCTACAACGAATCGGTAAAAGCGATGGCTTCACACTACGCTTCAGAGAGAGGATGGCTCAGAGCAGAGATAGAGGGGCTGCAGCGCGTCTACAACCAGACGTCCCAGTTCCGGACGAAAACCCGAGACATCACTTCGATCCGTGACCAAATACAAGAACGCTCCAAGACCCTTGTTGAGCACCTCACGACGCTGCAGAATCTTGAGAATTCTCGCGCCCAACTGGAAAAGCAACTTCACCAGCTTGCATCCAACGAGGGCTCGCTTCTAGAGACTATCGAACGGATTGAATCTGAT
>VBBT01000182.1 GCA_005881695.1 Candidatus Bathyarchaeota archaeon
TGGCCTTCAGGCACACCCAATGGTTTCGAAGAAACGCTCGAAGTTGCCCGGTTCTACATGAACCTCCGCTGGTTGGGAGATACGACCTTGATGGCGCCGCTACTAACCGGACAAAAAAGACCTATCATCTCAAGAAACCTCAAGAAATTTATCAACGGACTCTACGAGGCGGGCGAGAAAATGGGACTCCTAAAAGGCGACTTGCGCGCCCTACAGTGATCGCAATCCCTCGTCAAGCATTTGGTCTTGAATCAGAATCTAGCGTCCCTCGAAAGTTCTTTGCCGGCCTCCAGATGCGACCCGGCTTTGATCCGGCCTGAAAAACTAGTCGAGAGCTGGCAGAATCGCCAGGCTTTATAGTTCGTTACAGACACCTCTCTTCAACTTGAAGAGCAGATCAGAAGCTGTCTCGATCGTCGGAATGGGCTACGTTGGCCTTTGTACTGCGGCGACTTTCGCGTCCCGCGGCATCCGAACCGTAGGAGTGGACATCGATGAAGCAAGGGTAGAACAGATTCGTAAGGGAAAGGCGCCCCTTCATGAGCCACAGCTTGACACTTTGCTGAAGCATGCTGTCAAGAGCAAGCTTCTGGAAGCTACCAGCGACATTTCCAGCGCCAATGATACGGACATGACTTTCCTGACTGTTGGAACGCCGAGTCAGCAGGATGGGTCTATCGACCTCTCATACATCAAGAACGCTACAGAAGACTTGGGAAATGTACTTCGCGGGAAGCGTGGCTACCATCTCGTTGTCGTCAAGAGCACAGTCGTCCCAGGCACAACAAATGGCACGGTAAAGCGATTCTTAGAACAGTCGAGCGGAAAGAACGTGGGGTCAGCTCTCGGACTGTGCGCCAATCCAGAGTTCCTGAAAGAGGGAACCGCGATCAACGACGCTCTGCACCCTGATAAGATAGTCATAGGATCTAATGACATGAAATCGGCCAACCGGCTTACGAGACTCTATCGAAAATTCTACGGGCCTAAGCTTCCACCCGTCATCCTGACTAGCCCCGAAGCCGCTGAACTAGTCAAGTACGCCAGCAACGCCTTCCTCGCCACAAAGGTGAGCTTCATTAACACAGTTGCAAATATCGCCCAGCAAATACCCAACGTCGACGTGGGCACGATCGCAGAAGCCATTGGCCTCGACCCTAGAATCGGAAGCTTATTCCTCAAAGCCGGACCCGGCTACGGCGGAAGCTGTTTCCACAAAGACCTCCAAGCACTCATCAACTACAGCCAAAACAACGGTTATGATCCGACCCTATTCCGAGCCACGGAAGAGACCAACGAGCAACAAGCCAACAAGGTCGTGGACATGGCCGAAACGCTCCTAGGATCTCTATCCAATAAGAAAGTGGTAGTGTTAGGTCTCGCGTTCAAGAAAGATACCGATGATATTCGCGAGGCCTCGTCGCTACGGGTGATTAGCCAGCTCAAGAAGAAGGGAGCACATGTCATTGCTTTCGACCCCATGGCCATAGCCAACACTAAGAAACAACTCGCAGACCAGATCAGCTACGCTGACGACCCTCACTCGGTTCTCAAAGGGGCAGACTGCGCGATCATAATGACTGAATGGGACGAGTTTCGAAAACTCAAACCTAAAGATTTCCAGCCGTACATGAAGACCCCGAACATCGTCGACGCCAGGAGAATCTATGACCCTAAGGAGTTCAGCCGGCTCAACTATGTCGCGATTGGGCTAGGGGCCAGCAGATAATTGAGAGACTGAAGCAAGCAAATTCCATCCGCTTAGGAACTGTTGGTTCCTTTCAACTCCAAATAGATACCTCTTTGGACTTCAATCTGGGCCCAAGCATACGATTCAACATAGGTTTGCGCGTTTGTAACGGAATGGTCGAAGAGCTCTGTTCTTTCAGTTGTCGCTGTAAAACAGTTTCTCGGCGTTTGCCCAGTTTCAGGTTGCGGAGCGTCCATTCCACAGTTGCTGTAGGCTCCGTGGCTGAGAAGCTCAACCAGCATCGAATTCGCCTGAGTCGCGGTTATGCTGATCGATTGAGAACTGGATGAGGTGCTCGGTGCTGTCGTGGTCGAGGAGCCGACGCCCGCTACACCTCGGTACCGGCTGACCGTCATTGTGATTATGATAGAGGTTACGCATGGGGTCTGGCAGCCCGGCCAGTCGGGGCTTACGGTTATGGTCGTGGAGTTTGTCGTTGATGAGGCTCTGCCGGTCCAGGCCTGCTCCCAGAAATTCGTTGCTTCCCCCGGGGACGCACTCGCCGCTCTAGTGTAAATGCCGGATTGGGGGTCTGTAACGTTGGAGACATCCGGAAGATTTCCCGCGCCTCCTGCGGAATAAGCGATCTGAACTATGATAAAGTCATCAGACCGTGTCCCTATCACCCCCGTGTAAGAATCGTTACTCGAAACAATAGCCTCCGCTATGTTTGAAACAGCGTAGAAACTCGGGGCTATTGTTCTAACAGATCCAACAGGCCGTTTCGTCCCGGTCCCGCTATTGCCCGAGCTAGTACCATGCTGAACCAAATCGACACTGCCGAAGCCTACGACCGTCGTTAACATTATTCCTGCCAAGATCATCACCAGAAAGATCTTGCCGATACGGAACGGTGAAACATTCCCGTTCCTTTTCGGGGAATTCCGCAATCTTGAACATACAGAATCTACAGGACTGCTACTTGGCTCGATCTCGTCTTCGAGCTCATAGGATGCAAACGTTCTCCTGTTATCCAGACGCTGAGTCTTTCGTATAGTTCGAGAGTAGACTAAGAGGGCCGACCCTTGTACTGAGAGCAGTGTCGCGAGACTGGTGAGCAGTAGTGAAGAGGCGGAAGCGACTACGGTGATCCAGAGCCATAGACAGGCCCCAGTTCCAGTTGAAATCATCCCTGCAACGGCGTGAGCTCTACCTCTTCTTTCGCTCCTCCCCGAAAAGATTGCCTGGACTCCGCTTTGCGCCGGTCTTCTTTTCCTCCTCGAGACCTTGACCAGAGACGGTCCGTACTCCTCGCGCTAGCAGAGCCTGTCGTTGGAATTGTGCGAGGCCGGGTGACATCTGTCCTTGTCCTCCCTGTTCTGGCGTTGTGTCGAGTGAAATCATTGTCGGGAGCTAGAATCATCTTGTCTCACCTTTGGCCTATGAGAATCATTTGCAGAGAAACCTAACAGGAAAGGATTCTTGG
>VBBT01000043.1 GCA_005881695.1 Candidatus Bathyarchaeota archaeon
CACCTCAATCCCTAGTCGTTTTGCTTCTTTAATCGTGTTTGTTATCGCGTATCTTCCAACAGCCGCCGTCGACTCTGCGAGAGGGGGACAGTAGAGCGAGAATCTATCTGAGCCGAAGACCCCGTAGCTCGCATTCAGTACTACCTTGAGAGCGTTCTGGACTACCTGATACCATGTGAGCTTCTCCGGCGAGAGTCCCTTGTCTTTGGATCTGGGTTTGTACCAGTGTATTCTGAGATCTCGAAGCGACCCTACTAGTTGACTTTCCATTGCCTTTCGGTGCCTGCAGACCCAGTGGTCCGTGTCCGGGATCTTATTGGTTCGACAGTCGGTGTGCCCACATAAGATTGTCTCGTAGCCCAAGTTCCAGGTTTTGATTATAGATGGATATAGCGAGGCGAAGTCGAGCACGGCGACACCAAAGTGGACGCCTGGAACCGGATCAACAACCATCCCACCTTTGTACTTCTTTCCTTTGATAACCGCGGTCGTACTAGTCGACCCTTTCTTGGCGGTGATCTCTTCCGACCGCGGAATGATGAACCCTCGTGCTCGATGTTCGCGGAACAGCATGCTTCTGATCCAGCCCGAGACACCCTGACGGGCCATGTCCTCCATGGGGAGGAAGCTTATCCGAGAGAGGGCAGTGATCAGTTTCATTACAACCTCTCCGTCGAATGTTGTCAGATTCATCACAAGCTCGGCGTCTTGGTAGCAATATGCCGCTAGTTCTGTGGGGCTTAATCTGGAGACTGACGCCGAAATATCCAGCTTACCAGTTTCGAGCAGGGCCTCAGAAACAGCATCTAGTGTGACCTCTCTGTATCTATTGCTGAAGGCGTAAACTTGGATGGACCGGTTAAAGAAGAACTTGTAGAGGTCTAAGTGCACACCGTATTTCACAGTAGCGGATTCTCTTCCGAGCTCGATGGGTATCTGGTCCCGGTAGAAACCGAGATGGTTTAGGGCTCTGTGGAAGAGATATGGGAGGTCGAAACCGTCTCCGTTGAAGGTTAGGACGAACGGGTAGTCGTTCAAAGCCCTGAAAATAGCGGAAACGAGTTCGGGTTCAGAATCGTACACTTCGACTTTAATCCCAGGAAGCTCGACACTTTCTGTGCCGGTTTGTTTGAGGAGCAGAACTCTCTTTGAGCCATCTGATCCGCAGAGGCTGGCGCATATGACCTTGTACTCTGCCGCAGTCGGGTCCGGAACTCTCGTCTCAACTGGCTGGTAAACTTCGATGTCTAGCGCGAGGCGCCTATAGTTTGGAACGGGATATTCGAGGAGCCGTAGCCATCGTTCCATCAGCTTTCGGTACTCTTCGTCCTTTTCTTCAATTGCCTGTTTCACAGCTGGGACTTGGGCTGAGGCTCCGGGTTTGAGATCGCCTTGATGGATGTTGTAGGACATTCCGGGCTCAAGGTGTCTATCGTAAATGTAGTTCTCGACGTATCGGATGTCGGCCTCCCAAGCAGTGATTATGTCTCTGATGCATCCACTTGGTCTTCCACCGATGGAAAGAGGATCTTTCGCCAGAAGAACAGTCACGGGGATATCTTTGCCTTCCAGAGCATCGAATCGTCTCGCTGGCTCAAGTCCTAAAAGTCCCGGATGACTCATCAATTCCTTGTTTTTCTGTAGAGTTTCGGGTTTGTCCTTGGAGAGGCAATAGGGCGTGTGGCCCGTGTTATCGTACCAGAATTGTATCTTCTCGGTTCGAGGATCATAGAGTTTGAGGAATACCGCTCTTCTCTCGCCATCATACCCAGCCCCGACAAAATACGACTGGGCCATCTCCTTTGGTGTCTCAGGCTTGAACCCGAGCTCCTGCTTCGTCAGAGCCCTGGGCTTCGAAGTCTCGGGTTGAGGCTTTGTTAGGTAGTGGTCAAGGCTGGACATCATATGGAGCCAAAGCCGGAAGGGCTTATCGGTAAAAAGGTTCCCCGTAAGGATACAAGAAAATGCGCGAATCGAACTTGTTGAACAAGCTGCGACTGGCCCGAGAGGCTCTGCTTCTTGTGTCACAGGGAAGGAGTGAAAGATCCGCGGTCTCAAGAATCGCTTCTGCTAATCCTCAACTCCGACGCGAGAAATCTTCAGCGCTTACACTAGTCATTGATACCGTTTCTAGACTTGACATGCTGAACAGAGAAGTCCAGACGGCATTTCCAGGCGAGAAATTTGACAGAAAGAGCCTAGCTCTCTTCCATCTCACCGCCCACCTCATGCTCGCGGACAATACCGATCCAAAGGCTGATCTTGTTCGCGCGTTGAGAAGAATATCGTCTGAGCTTGAAGGTCCGGGTCTGGAACAGATACTAGGATACCTAGTAGCGCACGGACCTCCCGACGCCTCGAGTGTTATGAGCGAGAGCGAGCGGGTAGGCCTTCGTACCCACAATCCCCCATGGTGGGTCTTGTACTGCTTCTACCACTTCGGTAGAGAAACCGGTCTCAAGATCCTTTCCCCACCCCTGCGTCCTCGATACGTTCGGGTCAATCCGCTGCGAAATCGTGGACGAGTTGGCCTTCCCCTTGAATTGAGAAAGTACTCGGGTCAACTAGTAGAAGCCGATTCTGGTATTCATATACTGACCGAGTCACCCTCAATCCTAGCGAAATACTTCGAGACAGGGGTCTTTCAGATGCAAGACTTAGCATCCTTCCTAGCGGTCAAGGCGGCCAATCCTGCTCCCGGAGAGGCCGTCTTAGATCTCTGCGCCGCCCCTGGTGGTAAGACAGCGACGCTTGCTCAGTTTATGAAAAATCGGGGAAGAATCCTCTCGGTCGACTATTCCAAGAATAGAATGGCATCGTGGAGTAGCGAAACGGAAAGACTTGGGGTAAAGATCGCCTCGCCTCTAATTGAGGACGCCTCAAATCTAGGCCTTAAGGGAGAATTTGATCTTGTGGTTGTCGACCCACCCTGCACTGGAACCGGCATTCTTGACCGAAACCCTCGAATGAAATGGCATCTCTCTCCCAAGCTCGTCCACAAGTTCTCCGTCCTGCAATCCATGATGCTCGAAGAGTCTTCAAGGTACACACGTCCAGGAGGCCACATCCTGTACTGCACGTGCAGCTTGACTCTTGAAGAGAACGAACTTGTATTGTCAAAGTTTCTGTCTGCAAATACTGACTTCGAAACCCGTCCAATCTTGCAAGATTATGGCTCGCCAGGCCTCCTGGGCCAAAGCAATTGTCGACGGTTCTATCCTCACAGAGACAGAACTGCAGGCTATTTCATCGCGAGGCTCGAACGCGTCGTTCATCCTTAGAAGAATTCTCGACTAGACTTTCAGTAAGCCGAGGAGAGCTTGGCAGATGCCGTTGTCTAGGAACCGTAGAGTCGGCTCCGACCAACGAGGTCTGTAATTATCGGCATCAGGTCAAGCCCTCGAATCCTTCCGAGGTTCCCTCTAGCAGCTGAGGCCTCGCTGAGTTTGAGAACTCGACTTGCAGGGACGTCTGGACCGCCGATTATGACCGGGACCGGGTCACCGGTATGAGCGCCATATCCTACAGGAGTAGCGTGGTCAGCTGTTAGCGCAACATAGTTGAGTCCAATGTCGACTTCGTCGATGATATGGCCTACAAGCGTATCTACTTCTTCCAAGGTTCTAACTTTGCCTTTGAAATCGCCGTCATGACCTGCTATGTCGGGTGCTTTTACGTGGACGAGAACGAAGTTCTTGTCTTTGCTTCCTTCGATGACTGCCTTGGCCTTTGCTTCGTAATCTGTCTTGATACTGCCAGTTGCGCCCCTGATGTCCATGACCTCCATTCCTGCGGCTGCCGCTATCCCTTGGACCATCGGGGTTCCTGAGATGCAGCATCCTCGGAGGTCGAACATTGACTTGAAGCTTGGAAGGTTGGGAATCGTTCCCGCCCCCCTTGTCAGAACAATATTAGCTGCCTTTTCACCATCATTCGCTCGTTCCTGATTCAAAGGATGTTCTCGCAAGACCTCATGTGATCTTTTGACGAATTCATTAACTGCGGCAGATGTTCGTTTCGCTTCCTCGCTGCCATCAAGGGCTCGTGAGATCGCGATTTTCGCACCATCTTCTTTCGGATCCACATCAGAAACCATTCTCGACAGCTTTTCACCTCGTAAAACTAGGACCCCTCTGTGATCAACTGTCGCCTTGAAAATCGTCTTGATTCCTGGCACACCATCAATCTTGATTGCATCAACCACCTTGGCAAGTTTTGAGGTTCCCCTTCTGATTCGTCCGGCGCGTCTGTCTTCGACGCGGAAGTCATCATCAACGGTGGCGAAGTTGCATCGAAATGCTACGTCGCCTGGGCGAAGCTCGATTCCAGCACCGATAGCTTCCAAGGCTCCTCTTCCTGTGTAGTACTTCGCGGGATCGTATCCGAGCAGGGCTAGGCTTGCAACATCGCTTCCAGCGCGTACACCGGGAGATATAGGGTCAAGCTGTCCGACTAGGCCTCCTTTGGCTAGCCTGTCCATATTAGGAGTGTTAGCGTATTCCAGAGGTGTCTTGTAGTCATGATCGATCAGGGGCCTGTCCGCCATTCCGTCGACGATGATTAATACAGCTCTCTTGTCTGCCAATGGTTGGACTTCCAGCGGACAATTTTAAGGTAATACAGTTAAAACAGTTTGCTTTAGACGCGATCGTTAGCACATTTAATGTGGACTCACATCTATAGGCAGACGTTTGCTGGCTCAGGTTAGAATCTCTAGGATCTAACAGTGTGGGTACCATGAGAATGGAGAGGTAAGATCTGGATCAGTGCGCTGTCTGTGGAATGAAAATTGTAGATGCTAACACAGACCTATGTGCCAACCACTCCGAGGCCTATAGCAAGGTCAAAGGCGCATACTCGCTCTGGTTTGCTGCCTACGGCAACCTGACACACGAAGATTTTCTCAAGCGTCTAGTTGTATTGCCTGAAACGGGCGACCGCGCCAGAGAGGTAGTTCGGTTCCTGATTCACAACCCTGAGAGGTGGAAATAGATCAAGACACTGATCATTTGCGAGAAACCAGATGCGGCTCAGCGCGTCGCCAGAGCCCTAGACGAAGAGAATCTCCCCCAAAAACTAGAATCGCAGGGTGTTCCGTATTTCAAGTGCCACACAAGAACTGGGCCGCTCATTATCTGCTCGGCTCTCGGACATCTGTATGGTGTCGACTCGAAGGGTCGATCAAGTAGACGTTCCTACCCTGTCTGGGATTATCATTGGGCACCGAAGCATCTAGTTGATCGAACCTCGGCGAGATTGGCTCGATGGATTCGAGTCATCGGATCTATCGCAACAAACATAGATCGCTTCATTAACGCGTGCGACTATGACATTGAAGGCTCCGTCATCGGTCATACGATTCTGCAGTATGCGTGTGATGGAGCCCACGCTAGCGCCCTCAGAATGAAATTTAGCACCATGACTGAGAGAGAGCTTCGATCCGCGTTTCAGAAGCTTGATTCAAAGTCCGAACTTTCTCTGGTGAATGCGGGGAAATGCCGGCATGAACTGGATTGGCTCTATGGGATCAATCTCTCGCGACTACTAACAGAATCCGCCTTGAAGCAAGGTAGAGGCTATGCTACGCTTAGCACTGGAAGAGTACAAGGGCCAACCCTAGGCTTCGTTGTGGAAAGAGAGGAGGAGATATCCTGTTTCGTCCCAGTTCCATTGTGGACAATAAATTCGACAATTCTTCACGACGGAAAGATCTACTCTTTGGAATACGAAAAGGACAAAATTGCCTCACAGTCTGAAGCCAAGATCGTGTGCGATGAGTGTCGAGGCGCCGTCCTTGACGTCAAGAGCGTAGAATATCGCGACACTCAACAGCGTTCCCCCTACCCGTTTGACCTGTCTAGCCTTCAATCCGAGGCCTATCGACACTTTGGCTACTCTCCCGCAAGGACACTTGCCTTGGCTGAGAGATTGTACCTCGACGCGTTGATCTCTTACCCCCGGACGTCCAGCCAGAAACTCCCGCCAGATATCGGGTACGTTGAAATCCTAAAGGGAATCGCGTCTCATGCTGAATATCGACCCTTGGTCGCCAAGCTGATGACCGAGGGCGATCTTCGTCCGAACAATGGTCCCAAAGAGGATCCCGCTCACCCTGCAATATTCCCTACAGGCGAATTACCGAAAGGCCCCCTGTTGGGCGGAGAGGCCAATCTATACGATCTCATTTCCCGACGATTCATGGCTACCTTCTCAGACCCCAGCCTCAAGACGAGTTTGCGAGTAATTCTCAATCACAACAACTACAGAT